>JAIUMG010000071.1 GCA_022565655.1 Alkalimonas sp. | reverse complement strand
GCGTGATTGCTTGGTTGTACTGGCAAAGCGACCTGACCTCCACATCGGTTTTTAGTGGGGTGATTGCCCCCCTGGGTTTCTTTTTCGGCACCGTTATTTTGGTGGTGGGCACTGTATTAAGCTTTGCCAGTAAGGGCAAGATGGGCTCAGGTGGTCATGGCGCAATTGGCGGCGGTCTAAGTTCTTCTCATGGTGGTTGTAAGAGTGAATCCTCCTCCGGTGCCGATGGCGGCGGTGGGGATGGGGGATGTTAAACAGGAAGTGGCCGTTTTCATGACAAAGTCGTTTACCTGTATACACTGTCATTAACCGCGTAGTGCGGTTTCGAGCTTTTTGGTTTCGCTGATATCGACCAAGGTAATTACCACCCCATCGATCACATTATCCAGTCGCCGATACGGCATAATGCGTATTGAAAACCAGCGGTCATCATTGGTTGGAATTTGTTTTTCACTGAACTTCAGCGTGCGCAATGTATCGAGCGCATCATCATGCAACGACGGATACAACAGACTGCTGGTCAGATCGCTCAAGGGGCGGCCAAGATCGCTTTCACGCAGGTTGATGATATTCGCAGCCTGTTCAGTATAGCGGCGGACATTCAGCTGTTGATCCAAAAACAGAATGGCAATTTCGACGCTGTTGAGCGTGTTTTGCAGGTCGCTCTGGGCTAAGGCCAGGTCATCCAGTTTGGCCTGCAATTCAGTATTTATGGTTTGCAGCTCTTCATTCATCGACTGCATTTCTTCTTTTGAGGTCGTTAGTTCTTCATTGGTTGATTGCAGTTCTTCATTAGTGGATTGCAACTCTTCATTGCTTGACTGCAGCTCTTCTTTTGAAGTGCGTGCTTCTTCTCGCAAGGTCTGAATTTCATCCAGGTATTGTTGTTGTACTGCCTCCAGCGAGAAGTCGATGCCAGCAGGGGGATGATTAAGATCCGTCGCTGAAACATCGCGAAATATAATCATGGTCATGCCCTGCAACGAAGCGGGCTCTTGCAATGCCTGCACAGTTACATCCACTTGTATGGCGTTGTCCTCGGTGGACAGTGGTAAGCGATGCAATTGCAAGGGCGTCGTTTTTGTCACTGCCTGTTTCAATGCAATTGACAGTGGCGCCCTGAGCCCTTCGCGTACCATGGCATGAAAATTCCAATTGGCTTTGCCCGCAGCAGGTTCGAGATATTTGCCGGTCCGTCCGCTGATATACACAATATCACCCTCACTGTTCAGGACCACAGCTGCTGGCGCGTAGACCCGCAGCAATACCTGATCGGCGGCACTTTGCAAATTATCTTTCGGTTGAGTAGGTGTTTTGTTGGTGGGCACCGGATGCTCCTTGGCTAGCATTGATAAGGGCGGAAACGAATGTACTGGCAGATGGCGGGTTGTATGAGCGATAGACTCCTGACGCTGATAGAAACGCAGTTTTGCCTCCAGCGGTACAAATAAATCGTGGCTGCGACCGACGGTTTCTGAACTACCAAGCAATAAGATGCCGTTGCTGCGCAGACTGTAGTGCAGCAGAGGCAGTAACTTGCGTTGCAGTTTAGCATCAAAATAGATCAGAAGATTACGGCAGACAATTAAATCCTGCCGGGTGAACGGCGGGTCAAGGATCACATCATGCTGGGCAAACAACACCATGTCGCGGATATGTTGTTTGATTTGGTAGTAACTGTCATGGCGAATAAAAAACTGCTCAAGCTGCTGGGCGCACACTTGCTCGGCAATAGCCAAGGGGTAGTGGCCGCGCCGCGCCCGGGCGATGGCATCCGGGCTTAAATCAGAGGCAAAAATCTTTAAGCTGAACTGCTGTAGCTCTGGTTGGCTTTCCTGCAGCTGACAAAACGTCATGGCCAGCGAGTAGGCTTCTTCGCCAGTCGAGCAGCCAATACTCCAGGCGCGCAGGGCGGTTTCACCGCTTTGACGCCGCAGTAACATCGGTAGCGCGCTGTCGGCGAGATAATGCCAAACAGCACTATCCCGGAAGAAATGGGTCACACCAATTAAGAGCTCTTTAAACAGTAAATCATTTTCCTGAGGGTTGTCGGTGAGGAAGTTGGCATAGTGCTGCATGGTGTCAAGCGAATGGATAGCCATGCGCCGTTCAATGCGCCGCTGCAGAGTACTGATTTTGTACAGTGAAAAATCATGTCGGGTATGACTTTGCAGCCGGTTAATAATTTGCTGTAGTGCACTGGCTGGAGTCGAGTCTGTTAATCTGGACTGCCCTGATTCGCTAAACTGCTGCTTGGTACTACCTGGCTCTGGTATATCCGTCGACATCTGGGCGACTACTGCCAGGATCCGTACTGGTAATTCATTGGCACTGGCGATAATGTCAGCACAGCCTGCAGCAATAGCAGACTCTGGCATCGAGCTAAATTGTGCTGAGTCAGGCTGTTGTACTGCAATCAGACCGCCTGCTGCTTTAATGGCCTGACCACCAAGGGTACCGTCGTCGCCCATGCCGGATAAAATCACGCCAATGGCGCCTTCGCCAAGCGACTCTGCAAGCGAATGGAACAAGATATCCACCGGCAAGCGTCTGCCGCGAGGTTCTGCTGGCTGGGTCAGCTTTAAAGCACCATGTTGTACTCTGAGCTCGGTATTGGGCGGGATCACATACACCTGGTTAGCGCTGATGGCCATACCCTGTGTCGCCTCTTGCACTTGCATGGCAGTAAACCGCTGCAATAACTCCGGCAACAGCGCTTTTTTAGTCGGGTCCAGATGTTGCACGATAATCCATGCCAGACCGGTGTCTGACGGCGTATGTGACAAAAACTGATCCAGTGCATCCAGGCCGCCTGCTGAAGCACCAATACCGACCATACCAAGAGTTGCTGTATCTGATTTTGCTTTCAATATTGCACCAGTGTACACAACTGTGCTCACACTTCGTCAGTAGCTGACTGCTGTTTTGACGGATCCTCTGACAGCATCAGCAAGATGGCTTTCTGATCTGAGCTCAAGCTTATGGTCAGGCGAAGGTTGCATGAATTTGCAGAGTGGCCTGAACCAGCATCTGTAGTGACAATCAGCGTGGCACTTTGCTGGCTGCGCTGCACCCTGGCCAGCGATGCGTTAAGCATAGACTGACTGTTAGTCGCCAATAGTGATTGGACGGAGCGGCCGCAGAGTTGTTCGGTCTGATGGGCAAATAAACGTGCTGCAGCAGCATTGCAATCGGTGATGATGCCATCAAGGCTGAGGATAATACAGCCAACCGAAGCTAGGTCGAAGAACTGCCGGTAGCATGCCAGCTGATGGTTTGCATCACTTTCATTGTGTTGTAATTGCTCTAGTTGCAAATCCAGTTCCACCTGAAAGGTTTGTAATTCATGCAATAACTTGAGTCCGTCGCTGGCAGTACTGGCTTCACTACTGAGTCGAAAAAGTGCACTCAATGCATCTGTACTGGCGGTAGATACTGCGTTTAACCGAGTCGCGCCGGTTTTGAGTTGCTGCTCAGCTTCCTGGCGTAACTTGATGGTTTGGTCCCATGGTAGTATTGGATCAGACATGCAAACCTTCGGTAAATGAAAAGTATAAGACAGTATAGGCTGAATAGTGGGAAGGTGATACTGATATCATAGCCAGGAAGGGAGTCTTTTCTTTAGGCTAGGGTACCAAACGGGTCATGTCTGACTCGGTATAGCGGATAGTTGACTAAACCGGATGCAACGAGCATTAGCGGCTATTTGTGATGTTCGATTTGGCGTTTGCTTTCTCCTCCAACTGAGCTGATTGGAACCATGCCGTTTTCGCAATGGATTCAGCCGTGAGTGGCTTACTGAATAAATACCCCTGAAAGCGCTGGCAGCCAGCAGCGCTCAGGTAATTGAGCTGGGTTTGAGTTTCAACACCTTCGGCGGTGATTTCCAAGCCCAGATCTTGCGCTAGGTGAATGATGGCCGGTAGTAACTTGTCCTGCTGTGCGTTATCAATACGCTGCACGAAGCTGCGATCAATTTTTAGCTTTGTCACAGGAAATTTATCCAGATAGCTCAGTGAGGAATACCCGGTACCGAAATCATCCAGGGCGATACTAAATCCATGACTGGCAATATGGTTCAGTTGCTCAATGGCTCCACTACCAGCCTGGATCAAAATACTTTCTGTAATTTCAACAATTAAACAGCAGTTTGGTAGTTGCAGCTTTTTCATCTGCTCTGTCAATTTATGGCATAGCTCTGGATCTACCAAATCCTGAGCGCTGAAATTCACATTTAATTGCAGATCTGGATAGTACTGTCGCCAGAGCTGTAATTGCTTTAATCCTATATCCAGCATTTGTTGAGTGAGGTAGCTGATGAGTCCTTGTTCTTCCAGCAAGGGGACAAATTGAGCTGGAGAAATGGTGCCTAACTCGTTATGTTGCCACCTGGCAAGAATTTCAAAGCTGGCAAGCTGTTTATCGGCCGTTAAAATAGGCTGAAAAGCACAACTGAACTGGCGTTTGGTGATGGCTTGGCGGATGCTATGCGTCAGCTGCATGCGCAAATCAATTTTATGCTGCTGCTCTGGATCATAAAACCGGTATTGATGACCGGCTTTCTTTTTCGCTTCATACAAAGCGGTATTCGTGTGTTGCAAGACGTCGTCAATCTGTTTGCGGCTATCTGACACCAGGCAGAGGCCAACACTGGCACTAAAATGGATGGTGACATCGAAGTTACTTGATAAATGCTCTAAACGCAGCAACATTTGTTCGGCAAACTGTGCGGCTAAATCCAGTGAATTGATATGCAGGCATAGTAACCAGAATTCATCACCACTTTCCCGGTACAGACGGTCGTCATCTTTTAACAGTTGCGCCAATTGCCAGGCGATGGTTTGCAGCAACAGATCGCCGGTGGTTCTGCCATAGACATCGTTAATCAAATGAAATTGATCCAGATCGATCTTCATCAGACAAAAGGGCTGTTGATGCTTCAGCTTGGCAGACAGGTCTCGCTTGAGTTGCCATAGGGTCGGCAATGCGGTCAGTGTATCAATATGCTGGACCAATTCAGGCCTTTGAATAACAGCGCGTTTTTGTTGTTTTAGCATTCGGCTGCGTTTGACTCTGGCTTCTACCGTCATCAGCAATCGCCAGGGAGCGATTGGCTTTTGGATAAAGTCATCACCGGCCAGATTGAGCGCTGCCATCTTTTCATCGGTGTGATTATCGGCTGACATAAACAGTAAAGGGGTATCGGTCAGCTCGTGGTTTTGTCGGATGATTTGTCCCAACTCTAACCCATTGCAGTCTGGCATATTGACGTCAATGATGATCAACTCAGGCTCTATTTTATATAAGAGATCAAATGCCTGTTTGGCTTTGTTGGCTGTATACACTTTGTAACCGCCCATGGTCAGTGCCTGTCGGTAAAAGCGGAGTACATCGGTATCGTCATCAACCAGCAAGATCCGGTAGGGATCATTCTTACTGATATTAAGTAATTTTCGGAGTTGCTGAATCAACAGCGGTATATCCAGAGGCTTATGCATGAAATGGCTGCATCCGGCTCTGGTTGCCGCTAAGCGGGCTTCAAAACTATCGTCGTTGGCGATAAATATCAGCGGAGGGTGTTTGCCTGGTAGGTGACGACAAGCCAGCCATGGTTGATTAGCTGTCAGCTGGTCATGGCTGAGTGAAATATCGCAGATAATAGCAACAGGCTGTTCCTGTTGGATGGTATCGATCAGATCCGCTGATGCTGGTCTATGAATTAGCTGAAAGTTCGCATCCTGCATGCTTTGTTTTAGCTGTAATGCGGTGCTGTTATCTTGCTCGATAAGGAGTATTTTTTGTTTGTTTGACGGTTGATGGCTCGATCTGACTTGCAACTCATTACCCGGTGTATTGTGACTCTGAGTGGCCTTGCTTATGACTTCCAGCAATTCATTGTAGGCATTGTGTTCTTTAATACGCTGTGTCAATTCATCCTGAAAAGGCAAGTACAGCAAGTCCATCAGTTGCCTGGCTGAGTCGGTGATATCCTGATAACCATAAATCGCCCCCGAGCCAGTCAATTGATGGCTGATCCGCTTTAGCTCCGTGCGCGCTTGTACGTTGTTGTCAGCAATATACTCTTGCCAACGATGTTGCAATTGCTCACTCTTTTGCATCAGGTTAATACGGTAACTCTGTTGCATGGCTTGCCATGTGCTCTCACCCCCCAGCGGCATCACAACTCCTTATACTTAAAACAACATGTATGGTTATGCGCGGTTCTGGCAAAGAATAGCCGCTTCCTTGACGATGTAGCTAAATTTGAGACTGATAAAAAAGTGATATTTTGTCGATTATGTTGCTCGCTATGGAAGTATGTAGACATGTTGCAAAAAAGGAAGCGTTTGCATTAGCAGCATGGATGCCAGTGCAGCCTAAGATGTATAGGTTATCTTGAGTGGCAGCAAAGCCCGGTGAAATCATAACTAGTCCCGGCCTGAAGCCTTGAATAACAAAGTGTTTTAAGGAGAGCCAGCTCATTGTGCAAGCGTGGCATGTTGCGCGGGCTGAGTAATGGTTTATCGGTTGCTTCATCGGTTGGTAGCCGTTCTAGGGCATTTGCCATGACCGAGGTTTGCTTTTTTGTATTATTTTTGTGAAATACAGTAAAGCTGATAGGCGGCTGTACCGCTTTAAACTTGGCAAAAAGGTGTTATGTTTAAAGGTATACAATACTTTACAGTAGCGGGCATTATGCTGCAAAGACGCTTTACTATTCTGGTCGTCGATGATGTGGTTCTGATGTGCGACTTTTTGTATGGTGCGGTCAATCGCTTGGCCAATTGCAGTGCGATTAAAGCACTGGATGGCAAAACGGCGTTAGAGCTGCTGGAAACCGAAACGATTGATATGCTGATTACTGATCTGGAGATTAAAGCTCCAGACGGACTTGAGCTGATTAAACGAGTCCGCGCAGGCCTTTTACCAACGCCGCATGATATCCCAATTATTATTTTTTCAGGCAATGCGTATTTAGAGCAGGTTCAGCAAGGCATTAACTACGATGTTCATGATTTCCTGGTGAAACCGATGTCGATTGATGCGCTGGGTAAAAAGGTATCGCATCTACTTATTCACCACAAGTTCATTCAACCTGCTGAACACTACGCAGCCTTGTATCAGCAAGAACAAAACCAGCCTGGGCCAGCGACCAAAAACTCTGGCCATAAAGTGAGTGCTTCCATTGTACTGAAAGAACCTCAGAAGAAAGATGAGTATAAGCCAGCTCATGAAGAGGTTGATGTTGCCAAGAAAGAGGCAGACTTCCTCAGTTGGCCAGATAACTCTACAACTGGGATTTATCAGTTGGATCGTCGCTTAAAAAAACTGGCCTTTGACTTTAGCTGCTTTCACAACGTCTTTGTAAAAAACTGCAAATTAATTGCCCTGGAAACAGAGCGAAAAAGGGCTTGTGAGTCGATTGACTATTTAAATTACATTGTCAAAAACCTGCAAAAACGGGAACCGCGACCAGAGTTCTGGCACAAGTTTCAACTGCAGCTGACCAAGTTGAATAAGCTGGCTTTGCAGCTGCAAAGTGCCAACCTTCGGCATAACTCGCTCATTCTGGACTTGTTAAAGAAGCTGTCTTATTGGTGGAGCCAAACCATCAGTCGTCCCTTGGTGCAGCGCATCGATGATGGTGGGGGAAAAAACCATGAGTGATGCATTTAAAGATAGCATTCAGCAGATGGAAACACTGGATCTTAACGTGTTGCAATCTTTTTATGGCGACCTGACCGATGCAGAAATGAAGGATGTGTTGCAGCGTTTTTATCATGAAGCCAAGCTGTATCATCAGCGTTTAATGATCGCCATAGAGATGCAAAATGTGTTGGAGGTTATTCAGGTATCACACAGTTTAAAAAGTATGGCTGCCATCAGTGGAGCGGAGCAGTACTCGACGTTGTGCATGTGGATTGAGCGCATGATGCGTGCAGATGAGCTTGATGAGTTGATGGAGCTATCGCTGTATTTATCACCATTTTGGCAAGAGTTAGAGCAAAGCATTCAAGCACAGCTTGGGCCTGAGGTGCCGATATGAATGATGATTTCAGCGTCTTATTTCTGGATGATGATGGCTATATGTTAAATGCATATCAGCGTATGTTGCGTGGCTCATCATTTCAGTGTGTATTCGAACAAAGCTGTTTGCAGGCTCAGAATTATCTGTGCTGTTATCCAGTATCCTTGCTATTGGTTGACTATTTGATGCCAAAGCAAAGTGGGTTGGATTTCTGCCGTCATAAAACCGGCTGGAAGCAGCCAACGGATTGCTATTTATTATCTGCCATGCATGAACCTGAGCGCTTTAAGCAGGCTGAACAGCAAGGCATTATTAAAGGAGTTTTAAGCAAGCCCATTACGAAAACCGAGCTGTTGCTATTTTTAGACAAGTACCAACACAAACTTAGTAACCAAGCGCTTCTGGAGTAGCTGATGCCAAAAAACACACCGACTGGGGTCGATTTGAAAGCACTGAATGAAGCCATTATGGAGCACTCGATGGATGTGCTCACGGTCGTTAATGCTGAAGGGTACTTCGTGCAATTGAGTGACTCTTGTGAGGAGGTATTTGGTTATTCGCGTGAACAACTGTTGGCGCAGCCCTATATAAACTTGGTGCACCCAGAGGATCAAGACCGTACCAGGCAAGAAGCAGCAAAGATCCAGCAAGGCCAGGTGACAAAGAATTTTAGAAACCGTTACATCCGAAAGGATGGCAGCATGGTTTGGTTGATGTGGTCGGCGCGTTGGTCTGCTGAAAGTCAGACTGTTTTTGCCATCGCACGGGATATCTCACAATTGGTCGAGCAAGAGCAAATTGACCGTCTGCGAACGAACACCTTGCAGCAAATTGCTATGTCCCAGCCATTAAAAACGATTTTGAAAAGTATGTGTCGCTTTTATCAGCATTACTTTGTTGATAGTCGTTGCGCTGTATTGCTTAACACTGGTGATGACTTTTACCCAATCGCATCTGCAGGGATAGAGCCATCCTTGTTGCAAGCGATAGATGGCAATGATTTAGCATTTTACGCTGGAGGCCGTGGGCAGAGTAACATGAGTCGCGACAACATCATGGGCGCCACTCTTGAGCAGGATGCTCACTCAATGGCTTTAAAGGCGATGCTGCAAGAGCACCATATTAAGACCTGCTGGTGCTTGCCATTGTTGGCCAATGAGCATGTTTTGGTAGGGATTTTTGTAATTTTTTATGCAGAGGAAAAACAGCCCTCTAAATCTGAACTGGCATTTATAGATGCCTGCGTGCAACTGATGATTGTTGCGAATAAACGCGAACAGGCGCGAAAACACTTGTTGCAGAGTGAGCAGCGTTATCGCTCTTTGTTTATCTCGAACCCGGATCCGGTTTTTTCGCTGGATACCGATGGACGGTTTACCTCGGTAAACCGGGCTGGTTGTTTGTTATTGCAAATGCCAGAAGATCAATTGCTGGGAACACTTTTTACCAAGTTCTTGACTGAGCATGAGCTGGCTCGAGTCCAGCACTTTTTGGATTTGACCTTACAGGGCAGCCCGCAGTCCTATGAACTTCACCTCAGCCGTCACAATGGCTTGCAGCTGACTTTGCAATTAAGCCAGATGCCAATCCACAGCGACCATCAAGTGACTGGTGTCTTTGTCATTGCCAAGGATTTGAGCGAAAAATTGCGCAATCAGGAAACCTTACGTCTTTTTAAACGGGCGGTTGAATCCTCCTCCAATGGCGTCATTATTGCTGATGCCAGACAAGCGGATCAGCCGATCATCTTTGTTAATAAAGCTTTTGAGCGTATTACCGGTTATTCCGCCGCAGAAGCTCAGGGAAGAAATTGTCGCTTTTTGCAAGGTGAAGTGCGCGACGAGGCGGTAGCGGAAGAGATCCGACTTTGTTTACAACAACAAACAGAGTGTCATGTCTTACTGCGTAATATGCGCAAGGATGGTCAGCATTTCTGGAATGAGTTGTTTATTGCTCCGGTGCCCGATGATGAAGGAGACATCAGTCATTTTATTGGGGTACAAAACGATGTGACAGAACAAAAGCGCTTTGAAGATGAACTGTCCTTTAACGCCAGCCATGACATCTTAACCGGACTACCGAACCGGGCGTTGTTGCATGACCGGTTGCGCCAGAGTTGCAACATGTCGGCCCGCAGTCAGCGCAGCCTGGCGGTGATGTTTATTGATTTGGATGGTTTTAAACTGGTTAATGATTCCCTTGGACACCTGGTGGGTGACCGTTTGTTGGTCGAGGTATCAAAGCGATTATTAAAGCACATCCGACCCGGCGACACCCTGGCGCGGCTTGGTGGAGATGAGTTTGTCGTGCTGTTACCCGAGCTTGTGCATGATGCAGATGTGGTCGCCATTGCCGAACGGATTTTGCAACACATGAATGAAAACTTTGTGATTGATACGCAAGAATTGCACATCAGCGCCAGTATTGGTATTACCTTGTCTTCTGGCGAGCTGGAAGAGCCCAATGTGTTGATACAGCAAGCTGATTTAGCCATGTTCGAAGCAAAACAGTTGGGTCGTAATACCTTCCAGTGGTTCAACCGGGATCTCAACAAGCAACTAGGACGACAGCTGACTTTACGCAATGAATTACAAAAAGCCATTACCCATCATGAGTTTGAGTTGCATTACCAACCGCAGTACGACGCACAAACACTGGAGTTGACTGGGGTCGAGGCATTGCTTCGCTGGCGACATCCAACACTGGGTATGATAGCACCCGGAGAGTTTATTCCGATTGCAGAGCACAGCGGTCAGATTATTCCGTTAAGTGAGTGGGTGCTGGATAGCGCCTGTGAGTTTGCCGCCCGGCTGCATCGACAAGGCTTCCACCAGTTGTTGATGGCGGTTAATGTCTCATCGTTGCAATTTCAGCGCAGTAATTTTGTCGACAGTGTTGCTGCCCTTTTACAAAAGCATCATTTACCAGCCAACTCGCTGGAGCTGGAGCTCACTGAGTCCATCTTACTTAGCCATGTTGATAGTGCGATTGAAAAATTACACCAATTAAAGGCGCTTGGTGTGCATATTGCGATTGATGATTTTGGCACTGGTTTTTCCAGCTTAAGTTATCTGAAGCAATTGCCGATCCAGAAAGTTAAGATTGATCAATCTTTTATTCGTGATGTGATCCGGGACCGACACGATGCCGCCATCACGAAAGCAATCATTTCCATGGCGCACCACCTGCAAATCACCGTGATTGCTGAAGGGGTGGAAACCAAGGCTCAGGTGGCTTTTTTACGTAAGCATCACTGCAATGAGTTCCAGGGGTATTACTTTGCCAGACCCATGCCAGCGGCCGAGCTTGAAACATTGCTACACCAGCTGCAGTCCAACGAGCAGCAGGTTACGGTGCGGCCTGAGCAGGGTTACTCGGCAAAGCGGCTATTGTTGCTTGATGATGAAGAAAATATTTTAAGTGCACTGAGCCGGGTGTTACGAAAAGAAGGTTATCAGATACACACAGCAACGAATGCTGAGCAGGGCTTTGAGCTGTTGGCATTGCATGATATTCAGGTGGTGGTCTCTGACCAGCGCATGCCGGGCATGAGCGGTACGGAATTTCTGAGTAAAGTAAAAGCGATGTACCCACATACCGTTCGGTTGGTGCTGTCAGGCTATACCGATCTGCAATCAGTGACGGCGGCGATTAATGAAGGAGCCATTTATAAGTTTCTGACCAAGCCATGGGATGACAAGCAGTTGCGTGAAGAGATCCGCATGGCCTTTCTGCATCAGGATTCGTTAATGCAAGAGCACAGCGAAGATCCAGAACCTGTGTAACTAAGGTGAACCTATGCATCAGTTTACATCAGCGCAGCTAAGCAAGTTATTCGAGTTTGTATTTGATCGCTTTATTTGCCTGGATTCAGAGGGGGTGGTGATTTCATGCAGCCACAACCTGGCTCAGGTTGCCAGGCAAGCCAACTTGCAGCAATTGTTTCCAAAGTTAACCTTGCAGCAGCTTGATGCCATGCGGATCAATTTGCAGTCGGTCAACGAGTTGTTGAAAATTCCGGCCACGCAGGTAGAGATGAGTCTGGCGTTACAACAGCAGCTCGCTGGCACCGCTGGTATCCGGGTGGTTAGTATTGCCGCTATGGCCGAGGTGTTACCTGGTTATCTGATTTGTTTTGACTATGAACAGCAGGCTACAGCTGACTCGGAACAGCTGCAACGACAACTGCAAAGTATGAAAAGCCAGCTTATGC
>JAIUMG010000070.1 GCA_022565655.1 Alkalimonas sp. | reverse complement strand
ATCTTCACTCTCATTTTCATCATCTGCTGAAAAAATCATAGGTGCATCATCCTGACTGGCATGATCACTGTGAGCGTGTTGATCCATAGGGTAAGGCCCTCTGTACTGGCTAGGCTTGAGTATTAACTATAGCTTTTATACGCGGGTATAACAGCTCTGTATAGTTTTGCTTTACCTTAACAAATGCTCGCAGACAGTGCGAGCTCCCTGGTTGGATAGCATGACATGTTTCGCCTGTTGCGCCATTTCATCCAATTGTTCTGGCTGTTCAAGCCAATGACGTATCGCCTGCTGCAAGCCGGCCTGGTCAATGGCATCACCCTGGCCAAGCCAATGGCAAGCACCTAGCTGGTGTAGGTAGCGAGTGGTTGGTACTTGGTTGTCTGCCACGGTGACGACCAGCGCTGGCAGGGCACTGATACAGCGCTCCCAATGGGTCGAGCCTCCTGCACCTAACATCAGTTGCGCCTGAAGCATCAAGCTAGCCATGTGGGTGCATTGAATGTGCAGTTGCATGTTTGCTTGCTGCAGGCACAGTGCTTCCAGTTGCATGTGATCTGGGTGTTGCGCTGATATCACGATATCTGCATGAGCAATGAGATTAGGTAATTGCTCGATCGCCTTGACACTTTTCAGCGTCAGCTGGAATGGATCACTGCCACCAAAAAAAACCAGCAGCCGTCCGGCTTGGCGTGTTACGGCTTCAGTCTGGAAAAACTCCTCGCGAAGCAGTGCATACTGAGGGCCGAGCAGCAGTTTGCAGGTCGCGGGAACCAGCGGTTGATAGCGGCTTTGTTGATCGGGCAGTAGGTTCTGGTCTAGCAACCAATCGCAATCATGTTCGCGGTTGGCCAGATCATCAATGATCAGGATCTGCTGGCAATAAGGTCGCAGCGCAGCACAAAACTCAGCGGCTAAAGCATAATGATCAACGACCAGCCAGTCATATCGTTCGTTCAGCTTCGCTATGCAATCGTCAGCATCCTGTTGTTCGGTGCAGCCAAGCCAGCTCAGGTAGTCGGCTGGATCGGCAGAGGCATTGGTCTGGTTGGCTAAGGAAGGAAGCTGTATCAGCGGAAAACCTTGTTGTTGAATCAGTTGTGCTGAATGTCCGGCATGTGGCCGGCAGATAAAGTGGCAGTCGACGCCTGAGTGTCGAAGCGCATGTGCCAGGGTGAGGCAGCGCATCAGGTGACCCGAACCGATTCGGGCAGAGCTATCGACCCGAAATAATGCCTTCATGGTGTTGCTCCTGTTGCAGCAGCTGATACAGCACTTCGGCCCGGCGCCAGTCATCGGGAGTATCAATATCCTGGACTCGATGATCGGGCAGCACCAGCATACGCGATGAGGGGCTGAAAACTGCCGCGCCTGGTCGCAACCAGCTGCTGGCTTTGCCCCAGTAAAACTGGCCAGCATCATGAAAGGCGGGGGGTAAATCCTGCGAACGCTTTTTAATACTGTCAGCATCAAAAGGCAGCACACCGCCATGTTTATCTTGCAGTAAAGCCCGCTGAATGGGAAAAGAAAAACGAGCAGCAGAAAAGACAAAGTCAAGTTCGCTATTGGCTTTTAACATCGCCAAGCCGGCTTGCAAATCATCCGGCTGAAGTAAGGGGGTGGTGGCATAAAGGCAACAGGCAAATTCCACGGCTTGTTGTTGCTCTGCCAACCAATGCAGTGCATGGCGGATAATTGCACTGGTTCCGGTGTAGTCATCAGCCAGCTCTTTGGGACGTAAAAAGGGAGTTTCTGCACCATAACCACGGGCGATTTCCGCAATTTCTTCATCTTCAGTAGAGACGATCACCCGATCGATGCCATCACTTTGCAAGGCAGTTTTAATTGGGTAGCTGATCATCGGTTGACCACAAAAGTCTTTGATATTCTTTCGGGGAATGCGCTTACTGCCCCCGCGGGCAGGAATAATAGCAATATTCATGAGAGTGCAGCTCGTAAGGTGCTGAACACATGATCTTGTTCTGACTCGGTCAGATCGGGGAATAATGGCAAACTGATAATGCGCTCATAGAATAGCTCTGCCTGTGGCAGATCTCCCCAGTCATAACCAAGTTGTTGATAGTAGGGCTGAGTATGGATAGGAATATAATGCACATTGACCCCGATCCCGGCAGCCCGTAACGCATCAAAGGCTGCTTTTCGTCGTGTTTTATCGTGCAACCGCACGATGTATAAATGAAAGCTACTGCTTATATCTGTGGGTACATCAGGCGGATCCAGCGGCAGCTCCTTGAGCAATTGGCCATAGCGAGCGGCCAGATGTTGCCGTTGACGCACAAAATCTGCCAGTCGGTTGCTCTGGCTCAGCCCTAATGCTGCTTGTAAGTCGGTCATGCGGTAATTAAAGCCGAGTTGCAGCTGCTGATAATACCAGGCTCCGTGACTTGGCTCAGTCATATCGGCTTCATCGCGGCTGATGCCGTGGCTACGAAGCAATTGCATCTGCTTAGCCAAGTCTGCGTTGTTGGTTAATGCCATACCACCTTCACCAGAGGTGATAATTTTAACCGGGTGGAAACTGAAGATGGTGATATCACTGTACTGACAACAGCCAACGGGTTTGCCGTGGTAACTGCCTCCGACTGCATGCGAGGCATCTTCAATAATGCGAAAACCAAACTCATGCGACAGATGATAGAGCTGTTGCATATCACAACTCTGGCCAGCCAGATGCACGGCAATGACCACATCGGGCAGGGTGTCAGTGGCGCGTGCCAGCTCCAGCTTGTGCCGTAATGAACTAATGCATAAATTGCCTGATTCGGCCTCAACATCAACAAAATCGACCTGAGCCCCGCAGTAACGGACACAGTTGGCCGAAGCGACAAAGCTGATGGGAGATGTCCAAACCCGGCTACTTGGGCCCACTCCCAGAGCAAGGCACGCCAGATGCAAAGCTGAGGTCGCGCTATTGGTCGCAATGGCAAATTGTGCCTGGCTCAGTTCAGCCAGGCGGTGTTCAAAGGCGGGAATGGCAGGCCCTTGTGTCAGAAAATCGCTTTTTAACACCTCGACAACAGCAGCAATATCTTCTTCATCAATGTGTTGACGGCCATAAGGGATCATGACTGCGCTTCCTGATTAAACGCCAGGATTGCCTCCTGCGATAAAAAGTGAGGGTTGGTGTTTGAGGCATACTCAAAGCCAGCTTCAACCAGCTGACCTTTCTCTTGCAACGCATTGATATCAAAACTATTGCTTCGATTAAAAAACTTAATAGCGGGGGCAATGACAAAATGATCGGCAAACTCGTAGGTATGGTATGAGTTTTCACCCGGGCACATGACTTCGTGCAACTTTTCGCCGGGGCGAATACCAACATGTTTAACCGGCAGCTCAGGCGCCATGGCTTTGGCTAAATCGACAATACGGATAGAGGGTATTTTGGGCACGAAGATTTCCCCGCCGAGCATCCGCTCAAAATTCTTCAGTACGAAGTCAACGCCTTGCTGCAGGCTGATCCAAAAACGGGTCATATCAGGATGGGTCACGGGTAAATGATCCGATCCTTTATCAATCAGGTTTTCAAAGTAAGGTACCACTGAGCCACGCGAACAGACCACATTGCCATAACGAACCACAGAAAAGCGCGGGCGGCTACCACCGGCAATATTGTTACCGGCAACAAAGAGTTTATCGGATGCCAATTTAGTGGCGCCATACAGATTCACCGGGTTGGCTGCTTTGTCAGTAGATAAGGCGATGACTTTTTCGACATTGGCGTCAATGGCAGCGTTAATGACATTTTCAGCGCCATTGATGTTGGTTTTAATGCACTCCATCGGGTTGTACTCGGCAGCAGGTACTTGTTTTAATGCGGCAGCATGAATGACATAGTCGACACCGCGCATGGCCCGAACCAAGCGATGCTCATCGCGGACGTCGCCGATAAAGTAGCGCATGCAATCTTGATCAAAGCGTTGCTGCATTTCGTATTGCTTGAGTTCATCACGGGAGTAGATGATGATTTTTTTTGGTTTGTAGCGCGCCAGTAGTGTTTCAGTATACTTATGGCCAAAAGAGCCCGTACCGCCGGTAATAAGAATAGTTTTGCCATCAAACATAAGCTCGCACCTCTGTCGTGCATCGTCGTAACTGCTTGAACATAGCATAAATTGTGCCGACTACGAAAAATTAATTCGTGACTGCATGCCGGCCTGCTAGCCCTTATATACTATACGGCATAGATAAATAGTAAGTTTAGGTCGTATTATTGTTGATGATCGGCTATAATTTAGACAGGTTGCAGCCACGAGGTAGACCACGATGAAAATCAATAATGCCAACAACATCCTAAATCAGACATTAGGCCAGCAAGAGAACTTGTTCAAAAAATTGGCGGCAGGAAAGCGCATCAATAGTGCGGCGGATGATGCTGCTGGCTTGCAGATTGCAAATCAGCTGTCTACGCAAATCAATGCCCGTGAGCAAGGTGCCCGTAATGTATACGATGGGGTCTCGTTGGCGCGGGTATACGATCAGGGTTTGCAGGCGATCGAAGAAAATATGATGGATTTAAATACGCTGGCTATTCAGGCTGGCAATGGCATTTATGGCGACAGCGAACGTCAGGCCTTGCAACAGCAGGCCAATAGTTTAATGGACAATATTCGACAAACCATCGAAACCACCGAGTTTGCAGGCAAAGGCTTATTCCAACAGGATGAAAGTATCCAGTTTGGTACTGGGGATAGCTCTTTATCCTTAGCTACCAGCGATGTCGCAACGGCGTTAAATGATTTCGATCTGTTTGAGTTTGATTTGACGGATCCAGCGAATCTTGAATCCAGTCTGAACGCCATTCAACAGTCGCAAGACTTTATTGGTGGGCTTCGTGCAGATACCGGAGCCACCATCAATGCATTTGAAGCCGCAGGCAGTGTGATTGAAAGGCAGCGCATCAGCGAATCTGAAGCCAGAAGCCGGATTGAAGATCTGGATTATGCCAAAGCCACCAGCCAGCAAGTTGCTAATGATATTCTGACGCAGTCTTCAGTAAGCGTCGCCATTCAAGGCCGGGTGCAGCAAGAGCAAGCAATTCGTATTCTTGGCGGTTAGTCTCAGGGCAAACTACCATGCCGACCCTTTGAAAGCGCTGGAATATTGACATAACGTCAAAATTCCAGCGCTTTTTACTTGCAACCTCGGATCCCTTCGTTACAATATCAGCATAACTTATAAAAACGATTTTGGGTGATCATGCGCTCAACCCCCCAGCTTTATATCGTCGATGAACACAACTCCAGGGCTCAGCGGCTTAGCACCATTCTCGATTTTGTGCAGGAACCCCATCAACGCTTAGATTATGCCCAGCTGCAGCAACGCTTGTTGCAGCCTGAGCCAGCCGTAGTACTGCTGGGCGATACCAGCCAGCCACCACAAGCACTGGTAGAGCAGTTTCCTGCGACCGCATTTCTTATGCTCAATTCAAATCAAGCTGATTTGCTGCAGTTTGGGAATGTAGTGGCATTATTAACCGAGCCATTTCAATACGCCAGCCTGACTCAACAACTGCGTGATTGTCAGGAGTATCACCGCTTATTACCGGGGCAACAGCATAAAGATCAAGCGGCCCGGCTGGTGGATATGGTGGGCAACACCCCTCCCATGCAGCAAGTTCGTTTTTTAATCCAGCAAGTGGCGAGCACTGAAGCCAATGTGATGATTTTAGGCGATTCGGGGACAGGCAAGGAAGTGGTGGCTCGTAATATCCATCTGTTATCGCAACGGGTAGATGGCCCTTTTGTGCCCATCAACTGTGGTGCTATTCCGGCTGATCTTCTGGAAAGTGAATTGTTCGGACATGAAAAAGGCGCTTTTACCGGGGCTATTTCAACACGCAAAGGGCGTTTTGAACTGGCGCAGGGAGGCACCTTATTTTTGGATGAAATTGGCGATATGCCACTGCCAATGCAAGTGAAGTTGCTTCGGGTGTTGCAAGAGCGAACCTATGAGCGTGTTGGTGGTAACCAGCCCATTAAAGCCGATGTGCGGATTATTGCCGCCACCCATCGTAATTTGGAAACCATGATCGAGGATGGGCGCTTTCGGGAAGATTTGTACTATCGGCTCAACGTCTTTCCAATCGATACCCCAGCCTTGCATGAGCGTGCCGATGACTTACCACAGCTGTGCATGGAGTTGATCCAGCGCCAGCATCAGGCGGGGCAGGCCAAAGTAAAATTTACCGAACGGGCGCTGGAGAGCCTTCAGCTGCACAACTGGCCAGGCAATGTACGTGAGTTAGCAAATTTAGTGGAACGAATGGCAATTATGTATCCCAACCAGGTGGTTGATGTGGCTGATCTACCGGCTAAGTACCAGTATTTAGAGGTTGATAGTTACATACCCGATTACCCAGAGTCACTGCAAGAGCGTGACATGCTGAATGATTTATTTCAAGGCAGTGACGACGATGATGAGCTGGATCAAGATCTGACTCAAAGCATGAGTGCTGAAGTTGACAGCTGGCAACTGCCCAGCGATGGCATTGATCTGAAAGATTACCTGGCTGAGCTGGAGGTTACACTGATCACTCAGGCGCTGGAGCGCCATGATTATGTGGTTGCCCGTGCAGCTGAGGTGCTTGGTTTGCGCCGAACAACTCTGGTGGAAAAAATGCGTAAATACAATCTAAGCAAAGATGAATCGGCTTGATAAATCGTCTAAATGTCAGAAGATTGACACCCCATCTATATTTTTTTGCCTGTAACATGCTAATTTTAATGGTTTAATTTTGGCATGCTCCATGCATTTCAATTCTCAGATGCACTATTTGAATTGAGGTGTTTAATGCATACCGCTAGAAGCTTGTTTTCTATTCAGGACGCTGCTGAAGCTGAACCGTCAGTTGTGACTGATTTCAGCCGCTACCTGAACACGCCCATTGAATCTTCGGATCGTATGCAGCATTTAGTTCGTATGTTGCCAGTCGGGGTGGTGGTGCTTGATGGTCGCGGTTATGTATCTGATGCCAATCCAGTGGCTCTGGAGATGCTGGGTGAACCGCTAACGGGCCAGCGCTGGTTGGAAGTGATCACGCGTTCGTTCCGACCTCGCAGCGATGATGGCATGGAAGTGTCGTTGCACAATGGTCGTCGGGTCAAACTGGCCATCAGTGCGATGAGCCCGGAGCCGGGTCAACTTATTGTGCTGACCGATTTAACCGAAACCCGTCAGCTGCAAAGCCGTCTGGCGCATATGCAACGCCTCTCAACACTCGGCAAAATGATGGCAACTCTGGCTCATCAAATTCGTACGCCGCTTTCATCTGCGATGTTGTATGCCGAAAACCTAAACAACCAGCGCTTAAATCATTCAGCGAAAGAGCTGTTCCAACAGAAATTAGTGGCCCGGTTGCAGGATCTTGAGCAGCAGGTCAATGACATGCTGCTATTTGCTCGCTCCGGCAGTGAGGCCAGTGTTTCAGAAGTGTCGCTTGCTAGTGTATTACAAGAGGTTGAGTCAGGCATTGAAGCGCAGCTGGAGCCGCTTCAGGCGCATCTGAATTTGCAACTAGCTGAGCCGGAATTGCAGTTATGGGCGAACCAAAGCAGCCTGGCTGGAGCCATTCAGAATTTATTACACAATAGCTTACAGATCATCGGCACAGGCGCGAAATTGACGGTTCGTTGTCAGCGTAATCCCAAACACCCTGGCTGTATCGAAATCCAGGTGTTGGACAATGGCCCTGGTATCCCAGAGCATCTGCAACAGCAAATTTTTGAGCCGTTTTTCACCACTCGCAGTCAGGGAACGGGTTTAGGTTTAGCCGTTGTTCAGGCCGTGGTGAATGCACATAAGGGCGAAGTCATTTGCTGTAACCATCAAGAGGGAGGCGCTTGCTTTACCTTGCGGCTCCCTTTACACAATCAAGCTCAGTCAACGCAGGAGGATGCACATGGCAACCACTAAAATCATGGTCGTAGAAGATGATGCTGGTTTGCAGGAGGCCCTGGTAGACACACTGACGCTGGCCAATTACCAGGTGATAGCGGCCGATAGTGCAGAGCAGGCTTTATTGTTACTAAAGCAACAAGCCATCAAGCTGATCATCAGTGATGTACAAATGGCAGGGATTTCTGGCCTGGAGCTGTTGCAGACAGTCAAGCAGCAGTATCCTCAGATCCCGATGCTGATTATGACGGCCTATGCCAACGTCAATGATGCAGTGCAAGCGATGCGTCAGGGGGCAGTCGATTACTTATCCAAACCATTTTCACCCGAAGTATTGGTGAATATGGTGGGGCGTTATGTTCCAACGGAGCAGATCGCCATGGTAGAACCTATTGTGGCAGCAGAACAAAGCAAAGAGCTGGTCAAACTTGCTGCCAAAGTGGCTCGCTCTGATGCGAGTGTAATGGTTAGCGGCCCCAGTGGTTCTGGCAAAGAAGTACTGGCACATTATATTCATCAGCAATCCAGTCGTGCCAATGGACCTTTTATTGCCATTAATTGTGCAGCGATCCCGGAAAATATGCTGGAATCAACCTTGTTTGGTTATGAAAAAGGCGCCTTTACCGGTGCCGTTCAAGCCTGTCCGGGTAAGTTTGAACAAGCGCAGCAAGGCACTATTTTGCTCGATGAGATCACTGAAATGGATCTTAATCTACAAGCTAAATTGTTGCGGGTGCTGCAAGAGCGGGAAGTAGAGCGCCTGGGCAGCCGCAAAACCATTAAGCTGGATGTGCGGGTACTGGCCACCAGTAACCGCGATCTGAAAGAAGCGGTACAGCAAGGCAAATTCCGCGAAGACTTATTCTATCGTTTGAATGTATTTCCGCTAAGCTGGCCTGCGCTGGCTGAACGGCCGGAAGATATTTTGCCATTGGCAGAGCATTTACTGCAGCGCCATTGTCAACGCGATGGTATTGCAGTGCCTGTGATTGATGGTTCAGCCATTCAGAAATTACTGCAGCACAGTTGGCCTGGCAATGTGCGTGAACTGGATAACGTGATCCAACGGGCCTTGATTATTCACAGCGATGCTGAGATCACCGCCAAAGATATCTATATTGAAGATTTAACACCGGCCAACCCGTTGGCGCTGGCAGAGTCCGATGCGGATGTCAGCCAGTTTAAAATGGAAATTCACGAGCAGGAACACCGCTTGATCCTGGCCACCATGCGAGCCTGTGATAATAAGCGTAAAGATGTGGCCGATCGGTTGGGGATCAGCGACCGGACCTTGCGCTATAAGTTAGCCCGCATGCGTGACGCCGGTATTCAGATCCCGGCTTAACCGGGATCTGCAGTTGCTTGGCTTTACTGGCTTAGCTGGCTGAAACCGCTGTATCAGCGATGCTATCAGTCTCCAGCATGCCTTCAGAGCGGGCCACTACCAGTGCAACCATGGTATCGCCGGTGACATTGGTCGCGGTGCGCATCATATCAATAATACGATCTACCGCCGCAATAAAGGCAATGCCTTCCAGTGGTAAACCCACCACACTAAGGGTAACCGTCAGCATCACCATGGCACTGCCAGGCACCCCAGCGGTGCCAAGCGAAGCCAGCGTTGCGGTACCGGCGATCAGCACATAGCTGAGCCAATCCAGCGGAATGCCGTACAAGTGCGCAATAAAAATGGCCGCTATGGCCGGATAAATACCACCACAGCCATCCATATTAATGGTCGCACCCAGCGGCAACACGAAGCTGGCGTAATTTTTCGATACCTTTAAATCTTCAGTCACCACCTTATGCGTCACCGGCAGAGTACCAAAACTGCTGGCGCTGCTGTACGCCACCAGTTGGGCCGGTAAAATGGCTTTGAAAAACGCCAGCGGCGACATGCCACCAAAAAAGTGTACCAGGCCGCCATAGGTGAAAATAATATGGATCAAACAAGCGATGTATATAGCAAGAATAAACTTACCCAGTGGCAATAAGGTTTCAAGGCCAAAGCTGCCGACCACCCAGGCCATTAAACCGAGCACCCCAAGCGGAGTTAACTGCAGCACCATCCGGGTGATTTGATACATAATCTCGGCACCAGCCTGCATCACTTTGCGCATCGGTTCTGCTTTTTCGCCCACCACATTAATGGCAATACCAACCAGCACAGCAAAGACTATTATCTGCAGCACATTGCCTTCAGCCAGTGCCGCTACCGGGTTGGTTGGTATTAAATTGGTCAGCACGGTTGCCACCGGCGGAATATCCCGCTCCCGTACCTCGCTGGTGGTCAGTTCCGCTATGGTGCTGAAATCCATCAGGCTGCCCACGGCCAGGCCAATCAAACTGGCGATCATCGCAGTGAATAAAAACAAACCCACGGTTTTAACCGCCAGCCGCTTCATTTTCAGGGTGTCGCCTAAGGAAGTAATGCTGGTGATCAGCGCAAAAAACACCAGCGGCACCACCAGCATGCGGATAGCATTAATAAAGAGGGTACCCAACGGCTGCAGCACCGTGGCTTTTTCACCAAACACCACGCCCAAACCGATACCAAGCAGCATAGCGCCAAGCACGCGTTGCCAGAAGGGGATACGAAACCAGAATGCCAGCATGAGTGTATTGCTCCTAAATTTAGACTGGCTCAGTCTAAAGATAGCAATAGGCTATGTCCAGAACCGTCGTTGCTATCAGCCGGGACTAGTGCTCTTTCCAGTTAATTATGAATGATTCAGTCGGAATTAAAATGCCCTCAGGCTAGGCGCTTGTTTGCAGGTTTAGTGGTGCTAAATCAAAAACAAGCAACAACGTCTGTGGGCATTTTAAACCGACCCTACGGGCAAGTGCCAGGGCCTCCAATGCTGCGTTGTCTCGTTTCGACAGAGCGCCACTATGCCTTCAACGAGCCGCCTTGCCTTGAAAGCCCTGGCACTCGCTGAACACGTCATAATTAACTGGAAAGAGCACTAGGTGCCAATTGCTGCCGTTACCAGCAAGGAATCAAGCTAGGAACCATCTTTTTGCACCCTGCCGGAAATAATTTGCTCCTGTGCTGGTCAGCTAAGTGGTTACGGAGACATACAAAAAGTCTTATCTGTAAATAAATTGATATTTTTATTCCAAAAAAATATATAACAAAGCCTTGACTGTTACCCCCCCCCCATCAATAGACTGCGCGTCTTTTACAACTGATGTGTAGTTGTTAACAGAGAAATAGACGTTCAGAGGTTATTGTGTCAGAACAGGGATTGTTTCGTGCCAATGCGATCAGGCAGCAGGCCGCCAAGCTGGATGGTGATGTCATTATTGCCCAGCCACTGAGCAGCAGTGTGCTTACCATCACCTTGTTGTTGCTGGTATCTATCCTGATTGCTTTTCTGGCGCTATCCTCTTTTCACCGCAAAGAAACCGTCAGCGGTTATTTAAAGCCGGACTTGGGCCTGGCCAAAGTCAGCAGTCCGCGCCCCGGTATTGTCAGCCAACTCTTTGTCGAAGATGGCCAGCAGGTCGAAGCCGGTGCGCCGCTGGCACTGATCCATATTCCCGAGCATCTGGCCGATGGCCTGTCGCTTAGTCAAAGCCTGTTTCAGGGCCTGGTGCAACAAACCGAGTTACTAAGCCTGCGCCAGCAGCAGCTTAGCCAGCAGTTTGCCCAGCAGGAAACCGAATTACAAAGCCGTTTGCTACTGAGCCAGAGCATGCTGCAGGAGCTTCAGGGCCAGCAGCAACTGCAACAAGAGCGCTTGGCACTGCAGCAAAGCCGCTACCAGAATTACCAGCAATTGCAGCAGCAGGGCGCTATCTCTGAGCTGGAGCTGCAGCAGCAAGCAGAACTTATTTTAGGCATTCGCCAGCAACTGGCCGAACTCAGCGCGGCCAGTCAGCAGCAGCAAGCCACCATGGAACAATTACGGGGGCAACTCGATCGCCTGCCTGTCGAGCAAGCGCAGCAACTGGCGCTGCTTGATACCGACCGCTCACGGTTGGCGCAGCAAAAAGTAGAGTTGGATGCCCGTGGTCAGTTACTCATCACCGCGCCAATAGCGGGCCGGATCACCAATCTGGTGGCCGATATCGGCACCAGCCTGAACAGCCAGCTGCCATTTCTGACCATTTTGCCGGAAAACGCCCAGCTCACCGCGGTGCTGTTGGTGCCCACCCGTGCCTATGGTTTTGTGCAGCCAGGCCAGCACACCCGCATTCGTTTCGATGCCTTTCCGTACCAGCGTTTTGGGTTGTACGAAGGGGAAGTGATTCGCACAGCGCAGGCTATCGTGCTTCCGGGGGAAGTCGATATGCCTGTCGCCGTGCAGGAGCCAGTCTACC
>JAIUMG010000069.1 GCA_022565655.1 Alkalimonas sp. | reverse complement strand
AATGCCTGACTTGCCATGCCAGCCATGGCCATGGTCAGTAGACTGAGTTTAAACTTGTTCATGCCCTGTATCCCCGTGTTGGTTTTTCTTTATCGTCTGCCACGTTTTTGGCGGCAGCTAATTCTGCATTCCCCCTATTTATTAAACTTATTCGAGTGCAACAACAACATGAATACGTATTCATAATAGACATTCTGCACGGTTGCAGGGCATTTGTCGGTACATGGTGACCAGTTTGGTGCAGTCGGCTGGTTTTTAGTCATTGATTTCATAGTGATTTGTATATTTATGCAGCAAGGCGCGCTCTGAACGCATGATTTTTCGGGGTTTTTGCCGTGGTTGGCACTGCATACGTATGCAGTGCATTTCTTTCGTGCGAGGGTCTGTTTATGCTTGCTGTAGTTTAATTTTCACCGGACCCGAGCTCACTCGATTGCCGGATAGCTGCTTTATAGCAACAGGTGCACTATGGAACCACTACAACATTTGGCTGAGCTGGCTGGAGTTCAGGACCGCTATATCAACGCGCATGGTCAGCCGGAGTCCATCCGGCAGGATGTGGTTGCAGGCGTGTTGGCTGCTATGGGGTATGATGTCAGTTGTCCAGAACGCATTGCCAGCCATATTCAGCAGCTGCAGCAACAGCCCTGGACGCGCTATCTGCAGCCTGTCACCGTGCTGCAAGTGCAGCAGCCAGTGCAAATCCGCTTGCAACAGCCTGAAGCATCGGCACGAAGCGATTGGCGCTGGTGCATCGATACGGAGCATGGTGAGCAACTGCATGGTCAGTTGCAGTTAAGTAAAGCGGATATTTGTCAGCAAGCTGATGTAACAGGGCAAGCCTGGCTGGCATTTGAGTTGACACTGCCAGCAGAGTTACCAATGGGTTATCATCAGCTGACGCTGACCTCAGGGCAGATCCAGCTGCAACAACGCTTAATTGTGGCGCCAAGCCGCTGTTATCAACTGCAGGACAAGGCGGTATTTCGTAAAACCGCTGGCCCGGCTATTCAATTGTATGCACTGAATACCGAGCAGAACTGGGGGATTGGTGACTTTGGTGACTTGATCCGGCTGGCACCGGAGTTTGCCGAAGCAGGCTGCGATTTTATCGGCCTGAACCCACTGCATGCCCTTTATCCGGCGTTACCTCAGGATTGCAGCCCCTACAGTCCCAACAGCCGTTTATGGCTTAATACCCTGTATGTTGATTTAACGCTGGAGCCAGAGTATCAGGCAGATGCGGTGCAGCAGGTCGTCGGCTCAATGGATTTTCAGCGGCAATTGCAGCAGTGCCGTCAGGCCGCCGCTGTCGATTACGCCACCGTGAGCCGGCTCAAACAACGCATTACCGGCTTGATGTTTCAGCAATTTAAACAACAGGAGTTGGAACAATCAACCGAGCGAGCCGTGGCCTTTCAGCGCTTTGTGCAACGAGGCGGAGATAGCCTGTATCAATTGGTGGTGTATAAAGTGTTGCAGCAACAGATGTTTGCCAAAGACTGGCAGATGGCCAGCTGGCAACAGTTCCCGGCAGAATACCAACGGCCGGAGTCTGCAGCGGTACAGGATTTTGCGGTGCAGCACCAGGAGGCCATTCAGCAACAACTGTACAGCCAATGGCTGGCCTATCGACAACTCGCCGCAGCCCAGCAATCCTGCATCCAGGCCGGAATGGCCATCGGCTTGTATCGTGATCTGGCGGTGGGCACCAATCGCAGCAGTGCGGAAACCTGGGCCGAACCAGAGAATTACTACCTCAACCTAAGTGTGGGTGCGCCCGCTGACATTATGGCACCCAAAGGCCAGGATTGGGGGTTACCCCCCTACAACCCGACACAATTGCGCGATAAAGCTTATCAGCCGCTGATCGACTTGCTACAGGCCAATATGCAACATGCCGGAG
The DNA here is from genome assembly GCA_022565655.1 of Alkalimonas sp. GTDB lineage: Bacteria > Pseudomonadota > Gammaproteobacteria > Enterobacterales > Alteromonadaceae > Alkalimonas. Next base: position 10,349 of record JAIUMG010000069.1, on the reverse strand, counting down.
CCTTACGCATTGATCATGTGATGGCCCTGATGCGGCTGTGGTGTACCCCGGTGGGCAAAAGTGCTACCGAAGGGGCCTATGTTCAGTTTCAGGCCGAGGAACTGTTTGCCATCCTGGCGCTGGAGAGTCAGCGCAACCATTGCGTGATCATCGGTGAAGATTTAGGCACGGTACCGGCGGAAATCAGCCGATTACTGGAGCAGTATCAGGTCTTGTCGTACCGGGTGTTTTTATTAGAGCAAAAAGACAGCAGCTATCAACATGCCGAATTGACCTACCCGGCACGCTCTATGGCAACGGTCAGCACCCACGATATGCCCACCATGGTCGGCTATTGGCAAGAGCACGATCTGGCATTGCGGCATCAGCTGGATTTATACCCCAGTGCAGAAGTGGCCGAGCAATTGCACCAACTGCGGCTGGATGAAAAGCAGATCATGCGCCAGCAGTTGGCACTACCCTCGGACGATTTTGCCGAGCTGGTGCGTCGCAGCCACCTGTTTGTTGCAGCCACCCCAGCCACCTTAATGGCGTTTCAGCTGGAAGATTTAGTCTTGGTGGATACGCCAGTGAATGTACCGGGCACCAGCACTGAATACCCAAACTGGCAACGCCGTTTACCCGAGCCGGTCGAGCAGGCACTAAAGCGCAGCGATGTCCGCCAATTACTGGCAGAGATTAAAGCCGCCCGCGGCAACTAACGGCCGCCAGAAACCGCGGTTTGTACAACTGCTTTACTCAGCTGCAGAAGCGATAGTGATGGTTTGTTGGCGTTGTTGCTCCAGGCCCTGCAAACTAATGCGTTGGCAATCCAGGCTGCCGACATGGTTCAGTAGTTTACCCACAGGGTTATACAGCCAGTGATACCATAGTACAGGGCGTGGTTGCTGGTCATCCAGGCAAGTCATAAGCAACGCCGCATAATCATTGGCGCTGGCTTGTGGCAAAAAGAATGGCTTGAGCAACCGGCTCAGCAGACGCTCTGCCCAGGGCTGCTCTGTATCCGTTAATTCGGTCTGCAGCATCACGCGCATCATGGCCACCCCATACAACCACTCGCCAGCATAGGCCGGTTTCAGGCTAAGTTCTTCGGGGCTAAAGGGTTGTTGCCAGCCAGCTGCTGCAATATCTGCCCGCAGGTGTGGCGGAAGAGACTGCTGCATTAGCATTTGGCTAAAGGCAAAGTGTCTCTGCAAAGCCACTTGGCTAATCATGGTGCTGAGTATATGGCTTTTATGACGTAAGGTAAGGCGCCAAAATTGCAGATCGTCCTGCAATAATTGTCTTGCCGTGGTGAAATCATCTTGCTGCACTGCCAGCCAGACTTGCAGTAAGTGCAGGCGCTGAGCATTCATCAGGGGTTGATAAGCAGGTAACTCAGCCGGGTGTGCCGGGATAGGCTGATACCAGTGGGTAAAGCTGTGCAGTTGTTGATACAAATCCACTAACGGTTGATGCTGTCTGATCAACTCAGGCAGTTGCGCTCTGGCTGCAGTAAGCGCCTTATGGCAGTCACCCTGTTCGCATTGTTGAAACAGCCCGTGTAGCGTGGTCGACGGTGACAACCGGGCAAGCTCACCGCGCTGCACGAAATGCAGATAACCGTTGTCAGTATCATCGACCTGAGCGGCTTGCTGCTGGATGGCCAGCAGCGATAAGGCTGCTTCGGATGGTGCTTCATCCTGCCAGTTTATGGCCCGCAGTAGCAGGTATAAGCTCAGCAAGACGAGCAGGACGCTGAGCAGCAACCACCACAGACCTTTGGCGACCTTACGCAGTAGAGCCATTTGTTTACCTTTTATTAGCATAAGCAATGTGTGAGGTGCAGGCTAAAGCTTTTTGCGGGTATTGGCAACGGCAATAAAAAACCAGCCGGTTCAAGGGCTGGTTTTTTGTAGCTCACGACAGGCATTCAGTCGTCAGTACGCGGCTCGGCGTTCTTCACGAACTCATCCAGCCAGTTCACCGTTTCCCACAGCATATGCAGCACCGATTCACGGGCGCGATAGCCGTGTGATTCCAGCGGTAGCATCACCAGACGAGTGGTACCGCCATTGCCCTTAATGGCCTGATACAAACGCTCACTCTGCATCGGGAAGGTGCCGGAGTTGTTATCTTCAGCGCCATGGATCAACAGCAGTGGTGTTTTGATTTTTTCAGCATGAAAGAATGGCGACATGCGGATGTACAGATCTGTATCATCCCACAAGGTGCGCTGCTCGCGCTGAAAACCAAAAGGCGTCAAGCTGCGATTGTAAGCACCGCTGCGGGCAATGCCGGCACGGAATAAATCCGAGTGCGCCAGTACATTGGCCGTCATAAAGGCACCGTAGGAATGCCCCCCTAAAGCCACCCGATCCGGGTCGGTTACGCCTCGGCTAACCCCAGCCTCAATGGCAGCTTTCGAGTTCATCACCAACTGTTCGATAAAGGTATCATTCGGTTCTTTATCGCCCTCACCAACGATGGGCATGGTAGCGCTATCGAATACCGCATAGCCCTGGGTTGCCAGGAATTGTGGGTTCCAGTAGCTGATACGGTTAAAGCGGTAAGGTGAACCTGTGACCTGACCTGCGGCATCGTTGCTGCGAAACTCGCGCGGATACGCCCAGATAATGGTCGGTAGTGGACCATCTCGCTCGGCATCGTACCCGGCTGGCAGCAACAAATTGGCCGACATGGGTACACCATCTTCGCGCTGATAGTGGATCATTTCACGGCTTATGCCTTTAGTATGTGGCATCGGGTGCGGGGTTTGAGTGACAGCGACCAGTTCCGCACTTTGCAGATCACGCAGATAAAAATCCGGTGGTGTATTGATGCTTTGCCGTTGGGTCAGCAGGCGGCCATCGGCGCGAAGCGTAATGGGGTATTCGTAATAGGGCGCTTCTGAGCGCCACAGTCGCTCCGTTTCACCGCTGGCCAGCACGAACCGGTCGATAAAGGGACGATCGCCTTCATCAGAAGCACCGGCACCGGTCAGTAACATCGCCCCATTATCCAGCCGCAACACTCGGTTGCCATTGGCATCGGTGCGCGTTAAAGGCGTACCAGGGTCGCCGTACCGGTCTTCATAGGAGCGTTCCCACAGCAGTTTAGGTTCTGTATCGGTTAGCAGCCAGAGTTTTTCCTGCCGATCCTGCCACCAGCGTTCCCATACCAGACTGGTACCGTCTTCAGCACTCAGTATGCTTGAGAAGCGGTAACTTAAATCAAGTAAGGCTTCAGCGTCAGCGGTAAAAGGAGCCGCTAGCTGATAGAGGCGATCCCGTGATTCGGCCGTTTGGCGCGGATCACCGCCATCCTGGGCTTTGGCCCAAACCAGAGTGGCTGGCTGGTCGCTGCGCCATTGGATGGAGCGGCGGCTATCGACCACCGCATCAAAGGCAATCGGCAGGTTATCTGCCAATGGCTGCTGCTCGACGGTATAAAGTAATTCCCCTTTACGGTTAAGCACCTCGGTAGTGCGGGCAAAGCGGAACCAGGGGACGGCATACGAATAGGGTTCGGTAAAGCGGGTAGTCAACAGGTGTTGGTTATCTGGCGACAGCGAAAAACTTAAGTAAGGCTTGGCTTCGCTAATGACCTCAATGCGTTTATTCAGACCAACTCGCACCAACTGACTGTTGACGTAGTAATTAAACAGGGCTTCATCATGGCTGTTTTGCAGCAGATCCTGATAGGTTCTGGCAGGCGCCGTGCGGCCACGCACTTCAGTGACAACTGGCCCTGCAGGAACAACTGGTGCAGCGGGTTCGGCCCCTCGTTTGGCATCCACTGCCAATAAGTAAACCGATTGACTATCCGCTGCCCATTGCAACTCACCACCGCGAATGGCATTGGCCTGGACGTTCGACCAGCGCTCAGCACGGCCGCGCTCAACATCTACTCGCCATAAGGCGGTGTGATCCGATTCCAGCTGCAGAAAAGCAATGTAGTTGCCGTTGGGTGACCAGCTGACCGACAACACCCGTAATTCACTAGGTAAACCACGGATCGCTTTGGGCTGTTGGTTATCTAATTCAATCAACTGCAGGCCAGACAAATAACGCGGTTGGCTGGGCGCCTGATTGCGCGGGTTAAAGCGAATGCCCGCAAGCCGGTACTCCGGCTGAGCCAGATCAGTCAACCGTGGCAAGGCTGGGCGTTCAAGTGACAGTAAGTAGCGACCATCAGGGCTTAGGCTGGCCGATGGAGTAGGTGGTGCATCGACAATCGCAACGATATCATCGCCCGGTTGCATGTAGCCGATATCAACGGCTTCAGCCCAAACAGGCTGACTGAGGCAAATAATAAGCCCCAGAAGAAAGATAGATACAGTTCTCATGAAGGTTCCTTGGTTTAGTGCACGTCTTTTTGTAACAAAAAAAGCGCTCAACTGCGAGGGCTATGGCGCTCACTGGCTGTGAAAACAGGATAAAGCGAACTTAGTGGCTGCACAAAGAGTAAACAAATGTGACAAGCGTTAAGTTATTGTTCATTTTTGGGTGGTTAGCATGCTGCTGTTCCCAACCAAACAAAGGAAGATTCAGGATGAAGAAGTTAGCATTATTAGCAGGCGCTACGGCGCTGTTTGCAGGACAAGCGGTTGCCCATGAAGGTTATTATGTCGGTGCTCAGTATGATCGGCATGAAATAAAACTTTCAGCCGAGGGTGAATCGGATAGTTTTAACCTGGGTTCTGTGGGCCTGTTAGCTGGTTATCAGCTGAATGAGAACTTTGCCATTGAAGGCCGCTGGCAAACTGGAGTGCAGAACAAATCATTCAACGAGGGCAATGAAAGCGTTGATTTTAAATTGAACAACCGCTTTGCTGTGCTGGGTAAAGGTATGGTGCCTTTATCGAATGAGTTCTCATTGTACGGCCTGGCAGGCTATAGCCATGCCAAATATGGTGTCAGTGCGAACCTCAATGAAGGTTCAGGTCGTGGTAGTTTTACCGGTAAAGGTTTCACTTGGGGCGTTGGCGGCGAGTTTGCTTTAAATGAGCAGCTTGCTGTTCATTTGGAATACAACGATTTACCAAAAGGCAAGATTCCTGGTGTATCTGTACGCGCCAATGCAGTAACCGTTGGTATGAATTACCGTTTTTAATTCGAGTTTAACTTTCAGAGCATAAAAAATGCCGGCTATCATGCCGGCATTTTGTTATCGATGGATCTACGCTACCAGATTTTTACTCGCACATCTTCTTCACGGTACATGCCATCGCCTGGTTGTACATCAAAGGCTTCATAAAACTCTGGCATATTGGACAAGGGGCCCAGCACCCGGTATTTGCCCGGTGAATGTGGCCCGGTGATCACTTGCTGGCGCAAGGCTTCATCGCGGAACTTGATGCGCCAGATTTGGCCCCAGCCGATAAAGAAACGCTGCGAACCGGTAAAGCCATCAATCACTGGCGCTGGCTGACCTTGCAGCGAGTTTTGATAGGCGCGGTAACCGACGGTTAAGCCGCCCAGATCGGCGATGTTTTCACCTAGCCCAAGCGCACCCTGCAGGTACAGATCGTCAATCGGGTTAAAGGCGTTGAACTGCTCAACCATCAATTCTGCGCGCTCTCGAAACTGGCGCTCATCCTCTTCACTCCACCAGTCACGCAGGTTGCCCTCTCCATCGGAGCGACGGCCCTGATCATCAAAACCATGGGTAATTTCATGGCCAATCACAGCGCCTATAGCGCCATAGTTCAGCGCATCGTCGGCGTTGACATCAAAAAACGGTGGTTGCAGGATGGCTGCTGGAAAGACAATTTCATTCATGGTGGAGCTGTAATAAGCATTCACGGTTTGCGGTGTCATGCCCCACTCGTCACGGTCGACTGGCTGGCCCAAGCGACCAATCATACGTTGATACTCACACTCACTGCTGCGGCGGGCATTGCCCATCAGGTCATCCGCTGCAATGGTCAGGCAATCGTAATCACGCCATACATCCGGGTAACCAATTTTGGTATTGAAGCTGGCCAGTTTGGCTTGGGCTTCAACTTTGGTTTCGTCGCTCATCCATTCCAATTCATCAATGGCTTGGCTAAAGGCCACCATAAAGTTCTTCACCAGCTCATCCATCCGCGCCTTGGCTTCCGGTTGGAAATGGCGCTCGACGTATTTCTTGCCGACCAAAAAGCCCAGCATCCGTTCGGTAGCCTGAACCGCACGTTTTTCGCGGCTGCGTTGTTCTTCCTGCCCGCTCAAGATACGGCCATAAAAATCGAAGCTGGCTTCATCAAAAGCAGTAGGCAGCATCGATGCACTGCTACGGATCAGATGAAAGCGCAGATACTGTTGCCAGTCGGCAATAGCGATTTGCTGCTGCAGTTCGGCAACGGCGGTGAAGTAACTTGGCTGGCGCACGACCAGCTCATTGATGTCTGCCAGTTCCGCAGCATTGAACAACGATTGCCAATCCATACCGGGAGCGGACTCCGCCAACTCGGCCAGCGTCATTTTATTGTAGGTAGCATTGCGATCACGGTTCTGCACCCGGCTCCACTGGATCTCCGCCAATTGTCGCTCTATGGCTACCACCGTTTCAGCGGCTTTGTCGCCATCATCCCAACCTGCCAGTTGCCAGAACCTAGCAATCATCGCCTGATAATCTTCAATCAGTTTTAGCGAGCGCTCATCGTCTTTTAAATAGTAATCCCGATCGGGTAAGCCGAGGCCTGATTGGCTGGCAGCAGTAATGTATTGATCCGATTGACGTTGATCCTGACCAACAAAGACCACCAGCGGAGTGCCGGTGCGAATGGGTTGCCACTGCCCCCAAAGCGTGGTGAGGTCGTCGTGGTTATCCAGCGCATCGATGGCAGCCAAGTGAGACTGCAGCGGGGTCAGCCCCAGGGCTTCGATGGTATCGGTATCCTGGAAAGAGCGGAACATATCGGCAATTTTCTGCGCATCGCTGTCTTTGGCATGCTGCTCTGCCGCCAGCTCATTGATAATGGCCAGCACATGTTGCTCGGATACTTCCCGCAGCTCATCAAAACTGCCCCAGCGTGCTCTATCCGCTGGGATTTCTGTGCGTTCAAGCCACTGGCCATTCACAAAGCGGAAAAAGTTTTGTTGTGGCGCAACGGTGCGATCCAGATTCTCGAGTTCGATACCGGAACTCAATGCGGTTTGTGTCTGAGTTGCCGATGTATCTTGCGTGGCTGGGGCAGGGTCACCGCCGCAGCCAGAAAGGGCCAGGCTGACTGCCAGTGCGACAGAGCTAAGAAGCGTTTTTTTCATTTGTCGTTACCTGTGGTTGTTTCTTCTAGTTTTATGTTTTCATCGAAAGTCTGACTCAGTGTATAAATAACTGGGTCAAAGTAAAGTCGCTTACGTTCTAACGCGCTTTGTTCGCGGTTAATTGGTCCGAACAGCCAGAAAGGCTTGTGTTTGAGTCGGTTTTTCGTCAGGATCGATGACCATTTGTGCTGTAATCTTCCATCAGGAGTTTTTTATGCTGGATACTGCCTTGCACTCGCTGGCGGGTGTGCCCTATTTTGCCTTGTATTTTCTGCTTGCCGCTTTGTTGTTGCTGGTGTTTGCCCGCATCTACAGCTGGGTGACGCCACACCACGAGTTCGATTTGATCCGCGCTAACAACAGCGCCGCTGCCATCGCTTTTGGCGGTGCCCTGATAGGCTTTTCCATTCCGCTGTCCAGTGCTATTACCCACTCGATGTCTTTGATTGACTGCGCCATCTGGGGCGCTGTGGCGTTGGTGGTGCAAGTACTGACCTTTTTTGTGGTGAAGCTGACATTAAAGCAATTGCCAGAGCGCATTCGTCAAGGGGAGCTGGCTGCCGGTATTTTTTCAGCCGCCTGTTCCATCGCGGTTGGTATGCTTAACTCAGCTAGCATGAGCTACTAAGGAGGCTTTGATGAAACGCAGTAAAAAAGCCGCTTTGATCCTGATGGCGCCAGCCGCTACCTTAATGCTGGCAGGCTGTGGCGAGAAAGAGCAGGAAGTACACGTCTTTCATAACGCCGAAGAGTGTGCCGCCTATTACCACCCACCGGCGGAATGCCAGGCTGAATTTGCCAGAGCAGAAGCGCTGCATACCCAAGTGGCACCGCGTTATCAAAATCAGCAGGAATGCGAAACTGATTTTGGCCCCGGCCAGTGTGAAACCGCGCCCGAGCGCCACCAAAGCGGCAGTTTCTTTATGCCGATGATGATGGGCTACATGGCGGGCCAGATGATGAACCGCGGCAATCTGGCCGGTGGTCAGGCAACGCAAACTCAAACTGCGTCTAGCGGTAGCCGCGGCGCAGCGGTGCCGACCCAGCCACTGTACAAATCACGCGATGATCGCTCGACCTTTCGTACCGCCAGCAATCAGGCGGTGGCCAGTCAGCCCGGTGCGACTCGGGTACGGCCATCTGCTGTGCAGCCACAGCGCGCTCGCTTGGTACAGCGTGGTGGTTTTGGCCAGCAAGCAGCTGTGCGTCAGGAAGCACAGCGCCGTCAGGCCAATCGTCAACGCAGTTACGGCAGCTAAGTTGCGATGAAGCACCTACTATGAAACGAGTGAACAGTACACCACGCCCTGGCTGGCAGGCATATGCGGAAAGCTTAGGCTTTCAGTTTCATACCATCGATGGGGAAGCCTATTGGGATGAAACGGCCTACTATCAGTTCAGCTTACGGCAGATTGAGCACGATCTGGAGGATGTGACTGAAGAGTTGCATGCCATGGCGCTGGATCTGATCCCGGATATTCTGGCCGATGAACAAAAGCTCGATCAACTGGCCATTCCAGCCGACTTTCGTGATGCCTTAGCGGCCTCCTGGCAACGCGGTGATCCGCATTTGTATGGCCGGATGGATCTGGTGTACGACGGCAGCGGCCCGGCCAAATTGCTGGAGCTGAACTACGACACCCCGACCTCCTTGTACGAAACCGGTTTTTTTCAGTGGGTCTGGCTGGAAGATCAGCTAATGCGCGGCGAGCTGCCAAACGGCGCCGATCAGTTCAATTCGCTACAAGATAAGCTAGAGCAAGCCTTTGCCAACCTGCCATTGCCACAGCCGTTTCACTTCACCAGTGTGCGTGAAAGCATTGAAGACAAAGGCACGGTCGATTACCTGCTGGATATTGCGACCCAAAGCGGCGTTGATGGCCGCTATATTGCGCTGGAAGATATCGGCAGCCTGGACGGGCAATACTACGATGTGCAGGGCGAGCCGATTACCGGTTTGTTTAAACTGTACCCTTGGGAGTTTATGCTGGAAGAAGCCTTTGCTGAGCAGGTAAAAACCTCCGAGACGCTCTGGCTGGAACCGCTGTGGAAACTGCTGCTATCCAACAAAGGCATTTTGCCGTTATTGTGGCAAAAGCACCAAGGCCACCCGAACTTGCTGGAAAGTCATTTTGATACTGGCAAGGCACTGGACAAAGGCTGGCTGCGCAAACCGCTGTTTTCCCGCGAAGGCGCCAATATCGAGCTGGTCACCGCCGATGGCAAGCGTTTAAGCGAGCCAGGCCCATACCAGGATGCGCCCTTTATCCGTCAACGCCTGCAGCCGCTGCCCATCTTTGACGGCAACTACACCTTAATTGGCAGCTGGGTGGTCGGCGACAGCGCCGCCGGCATCGGCATCCGCGAAGACAACAGCCTGATCACCAAAGACAGCTCACGCTTTTTGCCGCATATTATTTTGGATTAGAATGCTGAATGACTCTGGCAGAGGGAGCCGGCTGTCCCTGTCAGAGTCATAATGGTGCTACTCTGAATGCCCCACTGGTAGCGCAGTGATGTTAAGGTGTTGAATTAATCAATAAGGTACCATCTTCCGCACATACTTCACCATAGCGCCGCCGTGCCTGCTCGTAGTCAAAATGTGCAGCGGTAACAGCTATACACGCCAAAGAAGGTTTCGTTGTTTGCATTGTCTGGCAGTGTTCTGCACTAGCATAAGCGGAAGGTGCAGATACATTGGTCACACCAAACTTATGCATATCGGCAACAGTCATGGTGAAGTCGCCGACAAAAACTGGTTCTTGACCCACACGGGCAATGAACTCATTAACACCGATACGCTGAAAAAAAGCCTGCTCCCGTTCTCTTCGGTCTTGCCACTCCAGTTGCGCTTCAGGTGAACTTAGCGCATCGATTTCATCCTGATCCATTGGCATACCATCAAACGATGAAGTTGTTCTGTTGCATTGATCAAACTCACGGAAATCTTTTTGCTGTGAGTTGCCATGCCAAACCACCATGGCACCATCATGAATAGTTTTATGCACTGCAGCGGTAAATAGGTAATTAGCACAACAGGAGATGCAATAATCGACCACTTCAATATCAATTGCATGCTCATGGATCAAATGACCAATCTTGATGCCTGCATCTATG
>JAIUMG010000068.1 GCA_022565655.1 Alkalimonas sp. | reverse complement strand
GTTTAAGAGCCGCTATCCGAAAAAGGCAGAACAGCTGATGTTATTGTTGGATATTCGTAACCTGACGATTGAACTGGAAACCAATCATGGCTTGGTCAGAGCGGTCGATCGTGTCAACCTTAACTTGCGTGAAGGCGAGATCCGAGGCTTGGTCGGCGAGTCCGGCTCTGGCAAAAGTCTCATAGCTAAAGCCATCGTCAATGTCTTGAATCAGCGCTGGCGCATCACAGCAGATCGCTTCCATTGGTTCGGTCAGGATTTATTGCAACTTTCTTTCGACCAACAGCGTAAGATTATTGGCCGTGATATCGCCATGATCTATCAAGAGCCGAGCAAGTGTCTCGATCCAACCGCCCAGATTGCTGAGCAACTGCAAGAGTCTATCCCAAATCATGTCATCAAAGGAGGCTGGTGGGGCCGAGAAGAACGCAAACGCAAAAAAGCGATTGCCTTGCTGCATAAAGTGGGGATCAAAGATCATGCATCCATTCTGTCCAGTTATCCTTACCAATTGTCAGAAGGGGTATGCCAGAAAGTCATGATCGCAATGGCCATTGCCAAAAACCCCAAACTCTTAATTGCTGACGAGCCCACCACTGCTTTGGAAAGCAGCACACAGGCGCAGTTATTTCGACTGATCACCAGCCTGAATCAACTGAAGGGCATGTCAGTGCTGTTGATCAGCAACGAGCTCGATAGCATTGCCCGCTACACCCATAATTTATCGGTCCTGTATTGCGGCCAGCTGGTTGAAACTGGCAAAACTTCAAAGGTTTTAGCACAGCCCTATCATCCCTATACCGACGCTCTGATTAAGAGCGTTCCAGAGTTTCAACCCGATCTACCCGCCAAAAGCATGCTGTATGCTTTGCCCGGCAGCATTCCTACCTTGCAGCATTTACCCGTAGGTTGTCGCTTGGGGCCTCGTTGCCCCAATGCCCGAAAAGAGTGTGTGCATACACCCAATTTGCAAAGCAAACATCAGCACTTTTTTAGCTGTCACTTTCCATTGCAACGCAAGGGTTCCTGATGAGCTGCTTATTAGATGTCACTGATCTCTGCAAGAGCTATCAAAAACAACTTGGCCTTTTTCGTCAGGAAAAAATTGCCGCACTTGATCATGTCAGTTTTCAGCTGGATGCAGGAAAAACATTGGCCATAGTCGGCGAAACCGGTTCTGGCAAGAGCACCTTAGCCAAAGTCCTGGTAGGCATTGAGCAACCGGATCAAGGCGAAATTCGTTTGGCTGGAAAAACCGTCAGCATGTCGAATTACCGTAAGTACAACCATGTGATCCGCTATCTGTTTCAGGATGCTGAGCGAGCGCTCAATCCAAGCCAGAAAATAGGTGCCATGCTAACGGATGTCCTTCGATTCAGCACGGTACTGGATAGCACGCAACGACAGAAAAAAGTCATACAAAGCTTGCAGCAAGTCGGCTTAATGGATGAACATATTGATTATTATCCACATATGTTTTCCGCAGGCCAACAGCAACGTATCGCGCTCGCCAGAGCACTGATTCTGGATCCCAAGTTGCTCATCCTGGATGAAGCGCTGACGGTGCTGGATCCAACCTTAAGGGCTCAAATCGTCAACCTGCTACTCGAGTTGCAACAGCAAAAGGGGCTGGCCTATTTGTTGATCAGCAAAAACCTGCGGCTGGTCCGGCACATTAGTGATCATTGCCTGGTGATGCAACACGGGCGAGTGGTTGAGTCTGGCCCGACAGAGCAGCTTTTAACGCAGCCACAGCACCCACATACCCGTAGGTTAATGGGGCTAAGCTGAGAGCCCTCGCAGATACAAAAAAGCCCTGAGATTGCATCTCAGGGCTTTTAGAGGATATCACCTATCAGAAGCTTGGTTCAGGTGACTCCAGCCGCGGCCGGACAATTTTTGCCTCAGCTTTTAATGATGCGACCATGGCTTCATACACTTGTTGCGCTTGTTGATTGGCTAAACGCTCAAGATCTTCTGCTGATGGCGTCTCTACCGCGCTGCTTTCATGCACAGCCGTCACAGCCACCAGAGCCATATCACCCGTTGCCAACTGAGCTAAATCCACACTCACTGGTTGTTCCTCGGTTGGGCGAGGCAATGCAAAGGCGCTGGCACGGACTTCAGTATCCAAACTGCCTCCGAACCTGGATGTAGCCGGAGCCTGCTTGACTTCCAGCCCGGCACCTGCAATCAGATCCGCCCAGTTACCATCCTGCTGGTAAGTTTCAAGTAAAGCCAAGGCACGTTCGCGCGCCAGTTCAGTACTTCTTTGTTGGCGAACCTGGGCGACAACCTGCTCACGAACCTCGTCCAAAGGCAAAGTACGGGCTGGTTGATGTTCACTGACACGAGCCACCACCAGATGCTGCGGCCCCACTTCAATCAAATCGCTGTTTAACCCTTCCGCAATAAAGTTCAGGTTAAATACAGTTTGCAGCAATTGTGGATGGCTCAAGGGTGCCGGAGCCTCCATCCGCGAGAACAAAGCCTGCTGTTGCAGAGGCAATTGCGTGATATCTGCCGCTTCAACAAGGTTATCCGGCACTTCAAAGCTCACTTCGGCCAATTGTTGCTGTATTTCAAAGAAACGGTCATAAGCACGCTCTTGCTGAACTGTCTGAATGATATCATCCTTTACCTCAGCAAAATCTTGTACCGTTGCCGCTTCATACTGATGCAATTGCAAAATGTGGTAACCAAAACTGGTTTGGATCACCGAGCTCAACTCACCCTCTTCAGATAAAGCAAAAGCTGCATCTTCAAATGCTGCTTCCATATCACCGCGATTGAGCCATGGCAGCACCCCCCCCTCTGCAGCAGAGAAAGTATCATCAGACAATTCGGCAGCCAGCTCAGCAAAATCAGCCCCGGCTTGCAGCTCAGCTAAAGCAGCTTCAGCTTTGGCCGCAACGTCCGCATCATCTTGCATGGTTTCAAATAAAATATGAGCCACCTGGCGACGAGCTTCAGTGCCATACACAGACTGATTCGCGTCATAAAAAGCCCGGGCTTCTTCTTCACTGACCTGAATATCAGCAGCGAGCTGCTCAACCGACAACTCGATAAACTCAACCGCAACCTTCTCTTCTGTTTCATATTGATTCAGATGATCGTAATAAAACTGCTCGATCATGTTGTCATCCACTTCGACCTGATCGAGGTAATCAGCTGCGGCAAATTTTACGTACTGGATATCACGGCTTTGTTGTTGTAGCTTTTGCAGACGCTGCATTTCTGCCGGAGTTGAAAACTCGGACAAAATAAGCCCCTGAATGAGTTGCTGGCGCGCCATTTGTTCACGCAGCATCTCACGAAACTCGGTTGTTTGCAGTCCGGCCTGACGCAGCAGCGCCAAATAACGGTCATTATTGAACTGGCCAGCCACCTGAAACTCAGGCATCGAGCGAATTAAATCGCGTACAGCATCATCACTGATACGCAGGCCTAATTCAGTCGCATACTGCTTCTGCAGGGTTTCATCGATCAAGCGCTCCAATACATCGGCCCGAAAACCTGCCATATAGGCAGGGTCAGACGCCAGCATTTCAAACATATCGCCGAACTGTTGCTCCATCCGAGCCCGCTCGTTTTGATAAGCTTGCTCCAATGCGGCGCGAGTCACACCTTCACCGTTTACTTCAGCCGCAGGGGTTTCCGAAGTCGACCCAAGATAGCCACCAACGCCAGCCAGGGCGAATGTCAGGATCACTAAACCCAGAATAATTTTGGCCGTAAGCCCTTGTGAACCTTCTCTGATTTTCTCTAACATCGCGAGTTTATCTCTGTATTCAACTCAATTGTTGACTGAAAAAAAAAGCGCATCTTAACAGATGCGCCTTTCTGATTGAAGCCTTGGCTAACGGCAGGGCATTGAATTTTTATTCCAGGCACTCAGGTCGCACTGACCATGAGAACCAACCACCTGCATGAGCCTGACCAATTTACCCGGCGCGCCGAGTAAACCAATACTTAGTTTACAGCGTCTTTTAACGCCTTACCTGGCTTGAACGAAGGAATTTTAGCAGAAGCGATCTGGATGGTGGCACCAGTTTGTGGGTTACGGCCAGTACGGGCAGCACGCTCACGAACAGAATAGGTACCAAAACCAACCAATGCTACAGAGTCACCTTCTTTCAGAGCTTCGGTTACAGCGTTAATGAACGCGTCCAATGAACGACCTGCGTCGGCTTTTGAAATATCTGCACCAGCAGCAATTTTGTCGATAAGTTGAGACTTGTTCACAATATCATCCCCTTCAATTGTTATTGTTTTCAACAACTACACGTATATATGTTGTAATGTCGCGCCCTTGTTATAACAAGCATTCAGAGCGCTTGCAAGCAGAAGCGAGCTTAATACAACTTTTTTTCCACTTTGAGCCTAGCCCTTATTGGATAAGGGCTAGAGAACTTTGATTAAGTTAGCACAGCCATAGAGAATGAAAAGCCCTTAATGAGCATTTTTTTCTATTTTTGTACTTTTTGCTGCTTTTTTTGGCAATATTTCTGGTTGGAAGCGGCTGATCGGCTCTTGCAAGGCCAACTCAAGCACATCATCAATCCATTTCACCGGTTTAATATCGAGGTCCGCTTTGACATTTTCCGGAATTTCTTTCAAATCACGCAGGTTTTCATGCGGGATCAACACGCGCTTAATCCCGCCACGATGAGCAGCAAGCAGCTTTTCTTTCAGGCCACCGATTGGCAAGACTTCACCACGCAAGGTAATTTCACCGGTCATCGCTACATCCGCCCGTACCGGATTTCCGGTCAGGCTGGATACCAAAGCGGTCACCATGCCGATACCAGCACTAGGGCCATCTTTCGGCGTTGCCCCTTCTGGCACATGCACATGAATATCACGCGTTTCATAGAAGTCATCGTTAATGCGTAAAATGTCGGCCCGGCTGCGTACCACCGTCATTGCCGCCTGAATGGACTCTTTCATCACATCGCCTAAAGAGCCGGTGTAAGTCAATTTGCCCTTACCGACCACGGCAGCCGCTTCAATAGTCAGCAAATCGCCACCTACCTCGGTCCAGGCCAAACCGGTGACCTGACCAATGCGGTTGCTATCATCCGCCTTGCCATAATCAAAGCGTTGCACACCCAAGAAGGACTCGAGGTTTTTCTGATTGATGACAACTTTTTTGGTTTCTTTTTGCAATAAGATTTCTTTTACCGCTTTTCGGCAGAGTTTAGAAATCTCACGCTCTAAACTCCGAACCCCCGCTTCACGTGTGTAGTACCGAATAATGCCAACAATGGCTTCATCGGTAATATCGATTTCTTCCGGCTTTAAGCCATTTCGGCTTACTTGCTTGGAAATAAGGTGCTGCTTAGCAATATTCAGCTTTTCATCTTCGGTGTAGCCCGATAGACGAATCACTTCCATCCGGTCCAATAGCGGGCCCGGGATGTTTAAACTATTAGAGGTTGCCACAAACATGACATCGGATAAATCGTAGTCGACTTCTAAATAATGGTCACTGAAACTGGTGTTCTGTTCTGGATCCAAAACTTCAAGTAAGGCTGAGGATGGATCACCACGGAAATCCGAGGCCATCTTGTCAATTTCATCCAATAGAAATAGTGGATTTCGCACGCCCACCTTGGCCATTTTTTGGATAATCTTACCCGGCATAGAGCCGATGTAAGTCCGGCGATGGCCACGAATTTC
This sequence comes from Alkalimonas sp., assembly GCA_022565655.1. GTDB lineage: Bacteria > Pseudomonadota > Gammaproteobacteria > Enterobacterales > Alteromonadaceae > Alkalimonas. The sequence goes on along the minus strand of JAIUMG010000068.1, from coordinate 6,662 downwards.
CGCTTCATCGCGCACGCCACCCAGCGCCATCCGCATGTATTTACGGCCTGTTGCTTTGGCAATCGACTGGCCGAGTGAGGTTTTACCCACCCCTGGCGGCCCAACCAGACAAAGGATCGGACCTTTCAGTTTATTAACCCGCTGCTGCACGGCAAGGTACTCGATGATGCGTTCTTTGACTTTTTCCAGGCCATAATGATCGGCATCTAAAATACGCTCGGCCCCGGCCAGATCTTTTTTCACCTTGCTGCGGCTTTTCCACGGTACATTGGTTAACCACTCAATGTAGCTTCGCACCACGGTCGCTTCCGCTGACATCGGCGACATCATTTTCAGCTTTTGCAATTCAGCTTTGGCTTTATCACCCGCTTCAGCGGGCATTTTCGCCTGTTCAATTTTCTTACTCAGCGCTTCAAACTCGTCCGGCGTATCTTCCAGTTCGCCCAGTTCTTTCTGAATCGCTTTCATTTGCTCATTCAGATAATACTCGCGCTGGCTTTTTTCCATCTGTTTCTTGACCCGGCTGCGAATGCGACGCTCGACCTGCAGAATATCGATTTCGTTTTCCATCATCGCCATCAGGTATTCCAGCCGCTCAGTCACATCAGTGATTTCCAGCACTTTTTGTTTATCTTCCACCTTCAGCGGCATATGAGCCGCCATGGTATCCGCTAAACGAGCGGCATCATCAATGCCAGTTAATGCCGTCAGCACCTCGGGAGGTATTTTCTTATTCAGCTTAATGTAGCCTTCAAACTGATTGATGGCAGAGCGCAAAAACACTTCCTGCTCGCGACTATCCACTTCGACTGACTTAATCATATCGACATCAGCAGCAAAGCTTTCTTCCGTCTCGGTAAATTGATGGACCCGTCCACGCTGGCTGCCTTCAACCAGCACCTTAACCGTTCCATCAGGCAACTTTAACAGCTGCAGGATGGTTGCCACGGTACCAATGCTGAATAGATCGTCCGCTTGCGGATCGTCTAAAGCCGCATCTTTTTGCGCCACCAGAAAAATTTGTTTGTCATTGTCCATCGCGGCATCAAGGCATTTAATGGATTTAGCCCGGCCAACGAATAACGGGATCACCATATGCGGATAAACCACTACATCGCGCAGGGCCAACACAGGCATATGACGACGATCGATGTGTTCTTCTGTCATTGATTCTCTCTCGAATTAAGTGCATACAGATGCAAACGGATATTAGATGATATGGGGCCAGTTGTCGGAACTTCAATTGCCAGAGGCTGCTTTTATTTTTAACAAACAGTAAAAATAATGCGGGCAGCTTGAACGCTGCCCGAGATAGTCATCTAATGCGATTCAGCGACTGCCGGATCTTTATGTTCGTAAATAAGGATTGGATCAGATTCACCGCGGATCACGGTATCATCGATCACCACTTTACTGACATCCTCCATCGATGGTAAATCGTACATGGTATCCAGTAAGACTCCTTCCACGATAGAGCGTAAGCCACGAGCACCGGTTTTACGTTCCATCGCTTTATTGGCAATCGCCTTTAACGCATCATCGCGAAACTCAAGCTCAACCCCTTCCATTTCGAACAAGGAACCAAACTGTTTCACCAAGGCATTTTTCGGTAAGCTTAAAATCTGCACCAAGGCATCTAAATCCAACTCGGTTAAGGTCGCAACGACCGGCAGACGGCCGATAAATTCAGGGATCAGACCATACTTCACCAAATCTTCCGGCTCAACATCTTTAAAGGACTCCGTAATGCTACGGGTGCTTTCTTTGCTTTTCACTTCAGCACCAAAGCCAATCCCTGCACCTTTGGCAGAACGTTGCTCGATGACTTTATCCAGGCCTGCAAAGGCACCACCACAGATAAACAGGATTTTAGAGGTATCAACCTGCAAAAACTCCTGTTGCGGGTGCTTGCGTCCACCTTGGGGCGGAACCGAAGCAATGGTGCCTTCGATCAGCTTTAACAAGGCTTGCTGCACCCCTTCACCAGACACATCCCGTGTGATAGATGGATTGTCAGATTTGCGGGAAATTTTATCGATTTCATCAATGTAGACTATACCACGCTGTGCTTTTTCGACATCGTAATCGCACTTTTGCAGCAGCTTCTGAATGATATTCTCTACATCTTCACCCACATAACCGGCTTCTGTCAGCGTAGTGGCATCGGCCATGGTAAAAGGCACGTCCAGTAAACGAGCCAGCGTTTCTGCCAGCAGGGTTTTACCACTGCCAGTCGGCCCGATCAGCAAGATATTACTTTTGCTCAACTCAACATCCTGCTTGCTGTTGGCACTACGCAACCGTTTGTAATGGTTGTACACCGCCACCGCCAACACTTTCTTGGCATGCTCCTGGCCGATGACATAGTCATCTAAATTGGTGCGGATTTCATGCGGCGTCGGCAGCTTGTCGGCCTCACGCTTGGGCGAAATGTCTTTGATTTCTTCCCGGATAATATCATTGCACAAATCAACGCATTCATCGCAGATATACACCTGCGGGCCAGCGATCAGCTTACGTACTTCATGTTGTGATTTGCCACAAAATGAGCAGTACAACAATTTACCGCCTTTGTCACCGTCAGTACGGTTATCAGACATGTAACTTCCTCTTCCACCTTGTGCTCAACAACATATTGAACACCTTGCTACTTAATACAATAGCAAATAAACGCTATTATTTCGCGTCTCTTCGCGTCAAAATTGAATCAACCAGTCCATAATCCAATGCCGTTTGCGCTGTTAAAAAGTTATCGCGCTCAGTATCGTGGCAGATTTTTTCGTAGGTCTGGCCGGTATGCTCAGCCATTAAGCGATTTAGCTTTTCTTTTATACTGAGGATCTCACGTGCATGGATCTCTATATCAGTCGCCTGGCCCTGAAAGCCGCCCAAGGGCTGATGGATCATCACCCGGGCATTAGGTAAACAAAAACGTTTGCCCTTAGCGCCGCCGGATAGCAAAAATGCGCCCATGCTGGCCGCTTGCCCCATACAGACGGTGGCAATATCGGGCTTGATGTACTGCATGGTATCATAAATAGACATGCCTGCAGTGACCGAGCCACCAGGTGAGTTGATGTAAATATAAATATCTTTTTCCGGGTTTTCAGATTCCAGAAATAACAACTGAGCACAGATCAGATTGGCCATGTGATCTTCTACCGGTCCGGTTAAGAAGATGACACGCTCTTTTAGTAAGCGAGAATAAATATCAAATGAACGTTCGCCCTTGGCGGTTTGCTCAATAACAATGGGGACTAACGCGTTAATCAAATCCTGATGCTGAGTGCTTTGTAACGACATAGATAGCTTCCTAACGAGTGGCGGTGCGCCGCCTGAAAATAAAATGGCTCGAACAAAATGTCCGAGCCATTAAAACTGCCTTACCAACAGAAGTCAATCTTATGGAGCTTAATTGGCAGCCTGTTGCGGATTCATGATGTCATCAAACTTAGCGGCCTCTTCCTTCACGGTCGCTTTGCTCAATACCAGCTCAATGGCTTGATCTTCCAAGGCAACATTGCGCATGCTTTGCAGCATTTCCTGATTGCTGTTGTAGTACTGTACCACTTCTTGTGGATCTTCGTAGGCAGATGCCACATCAGCGATCAGCTCTTGCACCCGCTTCTCATCCACTTTCAGCTCGTTCACCTTGATGATTTCACCCAGCAACAAACCTACTTTGACGCGATCTTTGGCTTGCTCTTCAAACAAAGAGGCTGGTAATTCTGGCAGCTGAGATGGGTCCATGTTCTGGCCAAAACGCTGCATGGCTTGCTTACGCAACACTTCAACTTCACCAGCAACCAATGAAGAAGGCACATCAACTTCATTATTGGCCAACAAGCCTTTAATCACCTGCTCTTTTACTTTGCCACGAACCGTTTGCTTCAGCTCACGCTCCATGTTTTTGCGTACTTCAACTTTCAGCGCATCTACGGTGGCTTCAGACAAACCGAACAATGCGGCAAACTCATCATTCAGTTCAGGCAATACTTGTTTCTCAACCAGTTTCACCGTCACAGCAAAGCTGGCGGCTTTGCCTTTCAGATTTTCCGCGTGGTAATCTTCTGGGAAGGTGACTTCCAGCGTCGTTTCTTCGCCGGCTTTTTTGCCAATCAGGCCATCTTCGAACCCTGGGATCATCTTGCCCTGACCAAGCTCCAGAGCGAAATCGGTGGCTTTGCCACCCTCAAACTCTTCACCATCGATGCTACCAACAAAATCCATGGTAATGCGATCTTTCTTCGCCGCCTTGCCTTTTTTCTCAGCCCAGGTTGCGTGTTGCTTGCGTAGCGTATCCAGCATTTTATCCAGATCTTTATCGCTGATCTCAACCACTGGCTTGCTGATTTCAATTTTATCCAGTGCCTGAACTTCTACCTCAGGGTACACTTCAAAGGTGGCTGCAAACTGCAGGTCTTTACCGGCTTCCAGCGTCTCTGGAGCAAATGAAGGTGAACCTGCTGGAGTCAGTTTTTGCTCAACAATGGCTTCGTAGAAATGACGTTGCATTTGCTCAGAAGCAACTTCCTGCAACACCGCCTGGCCATAACGCTTTTGAATAATAGAGATAGGGGCTTTGCCTGGGCGAAAACCATCAATACGCTGACGCTTAGCCAGATCACGCAAACGGTTTTTAACTTCAGACTGAATGGCCTCGGCCGGTACTGTAATGGTTAAGCGGCGCTCTAACCCTTGGGTGGTTTCCACAGAAACTTGCATCTTGTTACCTCAAAATCAAATTCAGGCGCTTAAAGAACGCCGAAATAATCGAGCCTGATTCTCGCCTGAGCCGCAGCTCAACAGACTTGTAGTTAAATAGGACGCGGCATTATAGCGGGCGAAAATCTCTACGTCGAGTCCCTAGGGCGTGTTTCATTCACGGAACCCGATTCATGCATGTAATGCCTTGAAAAAGAAAGCCACCCGAAGGTGGCTTTTACAACGAAATAAAGCGTTAAGCTGCTTAGCGTGTCTGACCCTGGCCAGTAACCACAAAGCGCTCGGTGGTCAAAGCTTCTAAGCCCATCGGGCCGTAGGCATGCAGTTTGCTGGTTGAGATACCGATTTCAGCACCTAAGCCTAACTCACCACCATCAGAAAAACGTGACGAAGCATTGTGCATCACCACAGCGGCATCGACCTGATTGATAAAGGTATCGGCGCTGGCTTGGTCCTGCGTACAAATCACTTCGGTGTGATAGCTGCCAAATTGATCGATATGTGCCATGGCGGCATCTAAATCGTCTACCACTCGGATGGCAATCTCCGGTGCCAGGTATTCCTGACCAAAATCCTGCTCGCCGATAGGCTCAGCACCGTCAAAATAACTCATGCTGCGCTCACAGGCATGCACTTTAACCTGATGCTTGGCAAAAGCAGCCGCCACCATCGGTAGAAAGTCAGCCGCCTGATGTTTGTTAACCAGCAGGCCTTCTAAGGCATTACACACGCCCGGACGCTGCACTTTGCCATTGACCAGCAGCTCTAAGGCCATGTTCAGATCGGCGCTTTGGTCGATGTACAAGTGGCAGACACCTTTAAAGTGCTGGATCACTGGCACCCGGCTGTTATCCGTGACAAAACGGATCAGGCCTTCACCACCACGCGGGATCACCAGATCGATGAATTGATCCTGCTGAATTAAATCCAGCATCAACTGCCGATCCGGATCTGGCACAATGGTGATCACATCTTCTGGTAAGTTGTGCTCAGCCAGTGCCTGATGCATGGCTTTGGCAATCGCCAGGCTGGTTTGAATTGCTTCACGACCACAACGCAAAATCACCGCATTGCCGGATTTAAAGCACAAGGCACCGGCATCAGCGGTGACATTCGGCCGGGCTTCGTAAATCATGCAGATCACGCCAAGCGGGATACGACGTTTTTCAATACGAATGCCATTAGGGCGTTGTTCGATAAAACGCTTGCTGCCAACCGGATCAGGCAAGTGAATAATTTGCTCAATGGCACTAGCCATGGCATCAATACGCTCAGGGTTCAGTGTTAAGCGGTCCAACATGGCCGGGCTGGTATCATTCGCTTTGGCAATCTCCAGCTCAGCAGCATTGGCTTCTAATATAGCCGGAGTAGCATTTCGAATGGCATTGGCCATGCTTTGCAATACATAATTCTTTTGCTCTGTCGTTAAATGGGCGACTGCTTTGGCTGCTTTGGCAGCCTTTGCGGCTAATTCTGCCGCGTTTAGGGTACTCATAATCTCTCCAATAAAGTCATTTCATCACGGTGAATCACTTCGTAGGCATTGCCTGGCGCGCTATCGCCCAGGCTTTCTACGATCTCACTCGTTTGCTGGCCTTTGATGGTAAACAATTCGCGGGCGCTGTAGCGGGTTACGCCCTTGGCAATGGATTTCTTGCCCTGGCCACAGCGTACAATCACCGCATCACCCGGCTCGAACTCACCACGCACATCGACAATGCCACTGCACAGCAGAGAAGCACCTTGTGTTCTTAAGGCATTGACGCAGCCCTCATCCACCCAGATCTCGCCTCTGGCCCTTAGCGTATGGCGCACCCAATGCTTCTTACCCGACATAGGGTCTTGATGCCCATACAAGATGGTGCCAGAGTTATACCCCTCAAGCAGGCGGGTAAAGGTATCCGGTTGGTGGCCATCGCGAATCAAGGTATCCCAAC
>JAIUMG010000067.1 GCA_022565655.1 Alkalimonas sp. | reverse complement strand
TTAGCAACGCTGCCTACGTACGAGGAAGCATTGGCACGTCTGATGAGCACAATGAAAGAAGCAGCAGGTGGCAAATTGGTACGTACCATTGCCGCGGTTCGCGATCAAAAAGAGCAGCAAGCAGCGTAATTTGCGTTGTTTGTAGTAAAGAGTTTAATGTAGGCTAAATGCCGTTTAATGTAGGAATTTGAGCATGTCTGTGACTAAAGACCAAATTCTAGACGCTATCGCTGAAATGTCTGTAATGGACGTAGTAGAGCTGGTTAGCGCTATGGAAGAAAAGTTCGGTGTATCTGCTGCTGCCGCTGCTGTTGCTGTAGCTGGTGATGCTGGTGGTGCTGCTGAAGAACAAACTGAGTTCAACGTTGTTCTGGCTGGTATCGGTGGCAACAAAGTATCTGTGATCAAAGCAGTACGTGGTGCTACAGGCCTAGGCCTGAAAGAAGCGAAAGATTTGGTTGAGAGCGCTCCAGCTGCAATCAAAGAAGGCGTTTCGAAGGATGAAGCTGAAGCACTCAAGACTGAACTTGAAGCTGCTGGTGCATCTGTTGAAATCAAGTAATTCGGGCTGGCCCCGTATTACTGCCTGAATTTTCAGGCTGGGCTGGTGATTAAATAATCACCGGCCTTTTTGCGCTGTGGGACTTTGATTTCCCCACCCCTGATGGCAACCTGCTATTGCCATAAAAACCACCCGTAAAAGGATGGTTGGGAAAAAAATCAGCAAGCTGAGGAACCCCATGACTTACTCTTATTCTGAGAAGAAACGTATCCGTAAGGACTTCGGCAAACGTCCGGAAGTACTGGATGTGCCATACCTGTTGTCGATTCAAATCGAGTCATTCAACAAATTTATTGAGCCTGATCCTGAAGGTGATTACGGCCTGGAAGCGGCATTCCGCTCTGTATTCCCCATTAAAAGTTACTCTGGCAGTGCGGAATTGCAGTATGTTAGCTACCGTATCGGCGAGCCGGTTTTTGATGTTAAGGAATGTCAGATCCGAGGTGTAACTTACTCTGCGCCGCTGCGTGTAAAGTTACGGATGGTGCTGTTTGATAAAGAAGCACCAGGCACGATTAAAGACATCCGGGAACAAGAAGTCTATATGGGGGAAATCCCGCTGATGACTGAAAACGGTACCTTTGTCATCAATGGTACTGAGCGGGTTATTGTTTCTCAGCTGCACCGGAGTCCTGGTGTGTTTTTTGACCATGACCGCGGTAAAACCCATTCTTCTGGCAAGGTACTGTATAACGCGCGGGTGATCCCGTACCGTGGTTCCTGGCTTGATTTCGAGTTCGATGCCAAAGACAACTTGTTCGTGCGTATTGATCGCCGCCGCAAATTGCCAGCAACTATTTTGTTGCGGGCGTTGGACTTCGATACTGATACTATTTTAAGCACCTTCTTTGAAAATACCCGCTTTGATATTCAAGACGGTAAGTACATGATGGAAGTGGTGCCTAGCCGTCTGCGTGGTGAAACGGCCGCTTTTGATATCATCGACAACGATGGCGAAGTCATTGTAGAGCAAGGCCGTCGAATTACTGCTCGTCACGTGCGTCAGCTGGAAAAAACAGGCCTGAGCCTGATGGAAGTGCCAGCCGATTATCTGAACGGCCGGGTACTGGCGAAAACCTACATCGATGAAGACAGTGGTGAAGTGATTGCCGATGCCAATACCCAGTTAACGCTGGAGTTACTGGAGAAGTTAGGCGCAGCTGGCTACACCAGCTTTGAAACGCTGTACATCAACGACCTGGATCAGGGCTCGTACATCTCTGAAACTCTGCGTATTGACCCAAGTTCAAATCGCATTGAAGCCTTGGTTGAGATCTACCGCATGATGCGCCCTGGTGAGCCACCAACGCGTGATGCCGCCGAAACCTTATTCTCGAACCTGTTCTTCTCTGAAGATCGTTACGACCTATCCACCGTGGGCCGGATGAAATTCAACCGCCGGGTTGATTTTGATGAAAACACCGGCGAAGGTGTACTGTCAAAAGAAGACATCCTGGCTGTGATGAAGGTGTTAATTGACATTCGTAACGGTAAAGGTGATGTCGATGATATCGATCACCTGGGGAATCGTCGTATTCGCTCAGTCGGCGAAATGGCCGAGAACCAGTTCCGTGTTGGCCTGGTTCGGGTTGAACGTGCAGTGAAAGAGCGTTTGTCGTTAGGTGATCTTGATGCAGTGATGCCTCAGGATCTGATCAACGCCAAACCAATTTCTGCCGCAGTGAAAGAGTTCTTCGGCTCCAGCCAGCTGTCGCAATTTATGGATCAGAACAACCCGCTGTCGGAAGTGACGCACAAGCGTCGTATTTCTGCCTTAGGCCCGGGCGGTCTGACCCGTGAGCGCGCTGGTTTTGAAGTCCGTGACGTGCACCCAACGCACTACGGTCGGGTTTGTCCTATCGAAACGCCAGAAGGGCCAAACATTGGTCTGATTAACTCGTTATCGATGTTTGCCCAAACCAATGCCTATGGTTTCCTGGAAACCCCTTATCGTCGTATCGAAAATGGCATTGTGACCGATGAAGTTGATTTCCTGTCTGCCATTGAAGAAGGCAACTTTGTTATTGCTCAGGCCAATGCTGATCTGAGTGACGAAAACCGCCTGACTGAAGAGTTGGTGCCGTGTCGTCATAAGAATGAATTCACCCTGATGCCAGCCGATCAGGTGCAATACATGGACGTTGCGCCACAGCAAATCGTTTCTGTTGCCGCTGCCTTGATCCCGTTCCTGGAACACGATGATGCTAACCGGGCTCTGATGGGCTCGAACATGCAACGTCAGGCGGTACCAACCCTGCGGGCTGATAAACCATTAGTCGGTACCGGTGTTGAGCGTGTGGTCGCCAAAGACTCCGGTGTGACTGTGGTCGCGAAGCGTGGTGGTACCATTGATTATGTCGATGCCAGCCGTATCGTGGTGAAAGTGCATGAAGAAGAGATGGTTGCGGGTGAAGCGGGTATCGATATTTACAACCTGACCAAGTACACCCGCTCTAACCAGAACACCTGTATCAACCAGCGGCCTTGTGTTGCCAGTGGCGAGCCGGTTGAGCGTGGTGATGTGCTGGCAGATGGCCCATCAACTGATTTAGGTGAGTTGGCACTGGGTCAAAACCTGCGAGTGGCCTTTATGCCATGGAACGGTTACAACTTCGAAGATTCCATCTTGCTTTCAGAGCGTTTGGTGCAAGAAGATCGCCTGACCACCATTCACATTCAGGAGCTAAGCTGTATTTCTCGTGACACCAAGCTTGGGCCGGAAGAAATCACTGCAGATATCCCCAATGTCGGTGAGTCGGCGCTGTCGAAGCTGGACGAAGCCGGTATTGTTTACATCGGTGCTGAAGTAAAGAGTGGTGACATTCTGGTGGGTAAGGTGACACCAAAAGGTGAAAGCCAACTGACGCCTGAAGAGAAACTGCTTCGCGCTATCTTTGGTGAGAAAGCATCGGATGTGAAAGATACTTCATTGCGGGTACCAAATTCTGTCAATGGTACTGTCATTGACGTTCAGGTATTCACTCGCGATGGTGTCGAGAAAGATCAGCGTGCTCGTGAAATCGAAGACATGGAAATTCGCCAGGCCAAAAAAGACCTGAACGAAGAGTTCCGTATTCTGGAAGAGGGTATCTTCGATCGTGCGCGCAACTTGCTAGAAGCCTCTGGTTTGGACCGCGATAAGCTCAATGGTCTGAAAGGTGATGATCTGTTTAATCAGAGCATTGCTGACGATCAGAAGCAGAGCGATCTGGAACAGTTGGCGGCTCAATACGAAGAGATCCGTACCGAGTACGATACCAAATTTGAAGTGAAGCGCCGCAAAATTATCCAGGGTGATGATTTGGCACCTGGCGTACTGAAGATTGTTAAAGTGTATTTGGCCGTGAAACGACGTATCCAGCCAGGTGATAAGATGGCGGGTCGTCACGGTAACAAAGGTGTTATTTCAACCATCGTACCGGTTGAAGATATGCCATATGATGAACATGGTCGTCCTGTTGATATCGTACTGAACCCGCTGGGTGTACCATCACGGATGAACATTGGTCAGGTGTTGGAAACTCACCTGGGTCTGGCGGCACGTGGTATTGGTGAAAAGATTGATACCATGCTGCAGGAGCAAAGAAAAATCAGTGAACTGCGTGATTTCTTAAGCCGTGTATACAGCTTAGGTGAGTCGCGTCAGGTGGTGGATATTACCACCTTTACTGATGATGAAGTGCTGCGATTGGCCGGCAACCTGCGCAAGGGTCTGCCGATTGCAACTCCAGTGTTCGATGGCGCTAAAGAAAGTGAAATCAAAGAGTTGCTAGAGTTGGCTGACCTGCCTGCCAGTGGTCAGATTGAACTGTTTGATGGCCGCACCGGTAATGCCTTTGAGCGTAAAGTCACGGTCGGTTACATGTACATGTTGAAGCTGAACCACTTGGTTGATGACAAGATGCATGCCCGTTCTACCGGTTCTTACAGCTTGGTCACACAGCAGCCGCTGGGTGGTAAGGCACAGTTCGGTGGACAACGTTTCGGTGAGATGGAAGTCTGGGCACTGGAAGCTTACGGTGCAGCCTATACGCTGCAGGAAATGCTGACGGTGAAATCAGATGACGTCAATGGTCGTACTAAGATGTATAAAAACATCGTGGATGGCGATCACCGGATGGAGCCTGGCATGCCAGAGTCGTTCAACGTACTGATGAAAGAAATCCGTTCGCTCGGTATTAATATCGAATTGGAAGAGGAATAAGCCCCACGTTCCAGTACGTGATGGAGTCCGGGTTGTCAGGGCTCCATCGGTTTACCCTCTTACAGGAGAGCTAAGGTGAAAGACTTATTAAAGTTTCTGAAACAACAAACGAAGACCGAAGAGTTTGATGTGATTAAAATCGGTTTATCATCTCCAGATATGATCCGCTCGTGGTCATTCGGTGAGGTGAAAAAACCTGAAACCATCAACTACCGGACCTTTAAGCCTGAGCGTGACGGCTTGTTTTGTGCCCGGATTTTTGGGCCGGTAAAAGATTATGAGTGTTTGTGTGGTAAATACAAACGCTTAAAACACCGTGGTGTGATCTGTGAAAAGTGTGGCGTCGAAGTCACACTAACCAAGGTTCGTCGTGAGCGTATGGGCCACATCGAGCTGGCCAGCCCGGTCGCGCATATTTGGTTTTTAAAATCACTGCCAAGCCGTATTGGCTTGCTGCTGGATATGACGTTACGTGATATTGAGCGGGTGCTGTATTTTGAATCCTATGTGGTGACAGAGCCAGGCATGACCTCTTTAGAGCGTCGTCAGATGCTGACCGAAGAAGAGTATCTGGACGTGCTGGAAGAGCATGGTGATGAGTTTGAAGCCAAGATGGGTGCCGAGGCCGTATTGGACTTGCTGCGCGATCTGGATCTGCCAAACGAAATCAAAATGATGCGTGAAGAGTTGCCAACCATCAACTCAGAAACCAAGCGGAAGAAAATCAGCAAGCGCTTGAAGTTGATGGAAGCTTTCCATACCTCTGGCAATAAGCCAGAGTGGATGATCATGACGGTGCTGCCAGTATTGCCACCGGATCTGCGTCCTTTGGTACCGCTGGATGGTGGCCGTTTTGCCACCTCTGATCTAAACGATCTGTACCGCCGCGTGATTAACCGTAACAACCGTCTGAAGCGTCTGCTGGACTTATCTGCGCCGGATATCATCGTGCGCAACGAGAAGCGGATGCTGCAGGAGTCGGTCGATGCCTTGCTGGACAACGGCCGTCGTGGTCGTGCCATCACCGGCACCAATAAGCGCCCACTGAAATCTTTGGCTGATATGATCAAAGGTAAGCAGGGTCGTTTCCGTCAGAACTTGCTGGGTAAGCGGGTTGACTACTCTGGTCGTTCGGTGATTACCGTAGGTCCAACGCTGCGCTTGCATCAGTGTGGTTTACCGAAAAAAATGGCCCTGGAGCTGTTCAAGCCGTTCATCTATGGCAAGCTGGAAGGTCGTGGCCTGGCTACTACCATCAAAGCCGCTAAGAAGATGGTTGAGCGCGAAGAAGGCGCTGTTTGGGACGTGCTGGATGAAGTGATCCGTGAGCATCCGGTGTTGTTGAACCGTGCACCAACACTGCACCGCTTGGGTATTCAGGCATTTGAGCCGGTGCTGATCGAAGGTAAAGCGATTCAGTTGCACCCATTGGTCTGTGCGGCCTACAACGCCGACTTCGATGGTGACCAAATGGCCGTGCACGTGCCGCTGACGTTGGAAGCTCAGCTGGAAGCACGTGCGCTGATGATGTCGACCAACAACGTGTTATCACCAGCCAATGGTGAGCCAATCATCGTTCCTTCGCAGGACGTTGTTTTGGGCTTGTACTACATGACGCGTGAGGCCATCAACGCCAAAGGCGAAGGCATGATGTTCAAAAGCCCGAAGGAAGCGGAGAAAGCTTATCGTGGCGGACATGCTGCATTGCATGCCCGGGTGAAGGTACGCATTACCGAACTGCTGGCTGATGAAGAGGGTAACAAAACAGAACATACCGCCGTGGTAGATACTACAGTGGGCCGTGCTATTCTGTACTCTATTTTGCCTGAAGGGCTCGAGTTTGCCTCCGTCAACCAGGCCATGGGTAAGAAGCAGATTTCAAAATTACTGAATGGTGCTTACCGTAAAATTGGTCTGAAAGATACCGTTATTCTGGCTGACCAAATCATGTATACCGGTTTCCATTACGCCATGTTGTCCGGCGTATCGGTTGGTATCAATGACATGGTGATCCCGGAAGCGAAGAAAGACATCATCGATGCGGCTGAAGCAGAAGTTGCTGAAATTCAGGACCAATTCCAACAGGGTTTGGTGACTGGTGGTGAAAAATACAACAAGGTTATCGATATTTGGTCTACCGCCAACGAAACCTTGTCCAAAGCGATGATGGATAACTTATCGAAAGAGAAAGTGATCGATCGCGATGGCAACGAAACAGAACAGCAATCGTTTAACTCTGTCTACATGATGGCCGACTCAGGCGCTCGGGGCTCCCCAGCTCAGATCCGCCAGTTGTCTGCCATGCGTGGTTTGATGGCGAAACCAGATGGCTCCATCATCGAAACGCCAATCACGGCAAACTTCCGTGAAGGTTTGAACGTACTGCAGTACTTCATTTCGACGCACGGTGCGCGTAAAGGTTTGGCCGATACGGCACTGAAAACCGCCAACTCGGGTTATCTGACCCGTCGTCTGGTGGATGTAGCCCAGGATCTGGTGGTGACTGAAGACGATTGTGGTACCACCGAAGGCATTTGGATGAAGCCACTGATCGAAGGCGGTGACGTGGTTGAAGGCTTGCGCGAGCGGGTCCTTGGCCGGGTTGTCTTGGGTGATGTGGTTGATCCTGCCAGCAATGAAGTGTTGATTGCAGATGGCACCATGCTGGATGAAGGTCTGTGTGATGTGCTCGAGCAGCACTCCATTGACGAAGTGCATGTTCGCTCGGTAATTACCTGTAATACTGACTTTGGTGTCTGTGCCAAGTGTTATGGTCGTGATTTAGCACGTGGTCACTTGATTAACCAAGGTGAAGCGGTTGGTGTTGTGGCTGCACAGTCTATCGGTGAGCCAGGTACCCAGTTAACCATGCGTACCTTCCACATCGGTGGTGCGGCATCTCGGGCCTCTGCAGAAAGCAGTGTGCAGGTGAAAAATGCCGGTACCTTGAAACTGCATAATGCCAAGTTCGTGCGCAATGCCAATGACAAAATCGTCATAACTTCACGTTCTGCGGAAGTGACGGTATTTGACGAGTTGGGTCGCGAGAAAGAGCGCTATAAACTGCCTTATGGTTCAATTTTGACTGTGGATGACAACAGCAAAATTGAATCGGGCCAGATTGTGGCGAACTGGGATCCGCATTCCCACCCAATCATTGTTGAGCGTAGCGCCAAAGTAAACTTCAGTGATGTCGATGACACCAATACTGAAATTCAGCAAGACGAGCTGACCGGTCTGACCCGAACTGTGGTGAAAGATCTGGCTAAAGCCAACGCCAAAGAGCCGAAGCTGATTCTGGCGACCGATGATGGCGGCTTGCAGGAAATTCGCTTGCCAAGCTTCACCACCATTGAAATTCGTGATGGTGCCACCGCTCAGCCGGGCGATGTGTTGGCGCGTATTCCGCAGGAAAGCTCGAAAACTCGTGATATTACCGGTGGTCTGCCACGGGTGGCCGACTTGTTCGAAGCGCGTAAACCAAAAGATCCAGCGATTCTGGCTGAGATCTCTGGTGTCATCAGCTTTGGCAAAGAAACCAAAGGCAAGCGCCGTTTGGTGATTACGCCAGAACAAGGTGATGCACACGAAGAGATGATCCCGAAATGGCGTCAAATCAATGTGTTCGAAGGTGAGCGCATTGAAAAAGGTGAAGTCATATCGGAAGGGCCGGAGTCACCACACGATATTCTGCGTTTGCGTGGTATTCACCATGTAGCCAACTATATCGTCAATGAAGTGCAGGAGGTTTATCGTCTGCAAGGGGTTAAGATCAACGATAAGCACATCGAGAATATTATTCGCCAGATGCTGCGTAAGTGTGTGATTGCCAACCCAGGTGATAGCGAGTTCTTAGAAGGTGAGCAAGTTGAGCTGGCGCGGGTCAATATTTCCAACCGCCAGTTAGAAGCTGAAGGGAAAATCCCGGCACAATACGAGCGTGTATTGTTGGGTATTACCAAAGCTTCGTTGTCGACAGACTCCTTCATTTCAGCGGCCTCGTTCCAGGAAACCACACGTGTCCTGACCGAAGCAGCTGTTGGTGGCAAAATCGATCAGCTTCGCGGCTTGAAAGAAAACGTCATCGTTGGCCGTTTGATCCCAGCAGGTACTGGTTTTGCTTATCACCAGAACCGTCTGCGTCAGCGCCAGAAAGCTGTTACAGAAGTAGCAGAACCATCCATGAGTGCAGAAGTGGCCGAACAGGCATTAACGGATGCACTGAATATGGGTGCGTCAGGTAAAGATGATTAAGTTATTTGTTAATCTGCTGCTGAAAAAGGCAGCAGATAGCTGATAAACTTGACAGCTCAAAGCTTGACCATTAGAATTCCGCGACCCCAGTTTTGGGGTGCGGATTTTTCACGTTTATTGGGTATCAATTAACCAGGAGTATTTAATGGCAACAATTAACCAGCTCGTGCGCAAGCCACGGCAGGACAAGTTTGCAAAAAGCAACGTCCCTGCATTGGAAGCTTGTCCACAAAAGCGTGGTGTTTGTACCCGTGTTTATACCACTACACCTAAAAAGCCGAACTCAGCTATGCGTAAAGTATGTCGTGTTCGTCTGACCAATGGCTTCGAAGTAAGCTCATACATTGGTGGTGAAGGCCACAACTTGCAAGAGCATAGTGTGGTTCTGATCCGTGGTGGCCGGGTCAAAGACTTACCAGGTGTGCGTTACCACACCGTACGCGGCACTTTAGATTGTGCTGGCGTTAAAGATCGTAAACAAGGCCGTTCAAAATACGGCGCCAAGCGGCCCAAATCTTAACGGAACTCCGTTAGTAAGGCCAAACTAAACGACTTTTTAATTAAAGTTTTGGAATCACCTGAAGCAATCGGAGTTTCGAATGCCAAGAAGACGCGTAATAGGTCAACGTAAAATCCTTCCAGATCCTAAGTTCGGAAGTGAATTACTGGCTAAGTTTGTCAATGTCGTGATGGTCGACGGTAAAAAGTCCATCGCCGAATCAATTGTATACGGCGCATTAGATATTGCAGCTACCAAATCAAAGAAAGAACATATTGATTTGTTTGAAGTAGCTCTGGATAACATTCGTCCAACGGTCGAAGTTAAATCACGCCGGGTAGGTGGTTCAACTTACCAGGTACCCTGTGAAGTTCGTCCGGTTCGTCGCAATGCCTTAGCAATGCGCTGGTTGGTTGAAGCGGCCCGTAAACGTGGTGAAAAATCAATGTCTCAGCGTTTAGCTGGTGAAATGCTGGATGCTATTGAGAACAAAGGTTCTGCGGTTAAGAAGCGTGAAGACGTGCACCGTATGGCTGAAGCAAACAAAGCGTTTGCTCATTTCCGCTGGTAAGCTGATCTCTATTTAACAGGAGTTTATTGTGGCACGCAAAACCCCAATAGAACGCTACCGCAACATTGGTATCTGTGCACACGTGGATGCGGGTAAAACCACAACCACGGAGCGTGTACTTTTTTATACTGGTCTGTCACATAAGATTGGTGAAGTCCATGATGGCGCAGCCACCATGGACTGGATGGAGCAGGAGCAAGAGCGTGGTATTACCATCACTTCTGCTGCCACCACCACCTTTTGGCGCGGTATGGAAGCTCAGTTTCCTGAGCACCGTGTCAACATCATTGATACGCCAGGACACGTTGACTTCACGATTGAAGTAGAACGTTCTCTGCGGGTATTGGATGGTGCTGTGGTCGTACTTTGTGGTTCATCAGGTGTGCAGCCGCAAACTGAAACTGTGTGGCGCCAGGCCAACAAATACGAAGTTCCTCGCATGATCTTCGTCAACAAGATGGATCGAACGGGTGCTGACTTCCTGCGTGTTGTCGAGCAAGCTCGTACCCGTTTGAATAGCACCATTGTGCCGATTCAGTTGCCTATTGGTGCTGAAGACGACTTCAAAGGTGTGGTTGATCTGATCAAGATGAAAGCCATCAACTGGAACGAAGAAGATCAGGGTATGACATTTACTTACGAGGATATCCCTGCGGATATGCTGGAAGAATGTCAGCATTGGCGTCAAAACTTGGTTGAGGCTGCGGCCGACGCCAATGAAGAGCTGATGGAACGCTACCTGGAAGGCGATGAGTTTTCTGAAGAGGAAATTCGTGCCGCCCTGCGTGATTTAACGCTACGCAACGAAGTGGTATTGGTACAGTGTGGCTCTGCCTTTAAAAACAAAGGCGTTCAAGCGATGCTGGACAACGTGATTTACTTCCTGCCGTCGCCTACTGAAGTAAAAGCCATTCATGGTATTTTACCGGATGAAAGCGAAGGTGTTCGTAGATCAGACGACAATGAGCCCTTTGCTGCGCTGGCTTTCAAAATTGCGACTGACCCCTTCGTAGGCACATTGACCTTTTTCCGGGTTTATTCCGGTGTGGTCGAGTCTGGCTCTGGCGTCTACAACTCTGTTAAGCAGAAAAAAGAACGGATCGGACGTATCGTGCAGATGCATGCCAACAGCCGTGAAGAGATCAAAGAAGTTCTGGCTGGCGACATTGCTGCAGCGATTGGTCTGAAAGATACCACCACGGGGGATACCCTGTGTGATATCGACCATCCAATCATTCTGGAGCGGATGGAGTTCCCTGAGCCGGTTATTTCGGTAGCAGTTGAGCCGAAAACCAAAGCGGACCAGGAAAAAATGGGTGTGGCCTTAGGTAAATTGGCCGCTGAAGATCCATCTTTCCGAGTTCATACCGACGAAGAAACCGGTCAGACTATCATTTCAGGTATGGGTGAATTGCACCTTGATATCCTGGTTGATCGTATGAAGCGCGAGTTCAAAGTAGAAGCCAACGTGGGTAAACCACAGGTTTCTTACCGTGAAACGATTCGTGGCAAGACGGAAGTCGAAGGTAAGTTTGTTCGTCAGTCAGGTGGTCGTGGTCAATTTGGTCACTGTTGGTTACGGATTGAGCCTCAGGAAGAGGGTGCTGGTTATACTTTTGTCAACGAAATTGTGGGTGGTGTTATTCCTAAAGAATACATCCCGGCCGTTGATAAAGGCATCCAAGAGCAGATGAAAAACGGTATCCTTGCAGGTTATCCGGTAATCGATGTGAAAGTAACTGTCTATGACGGTTCTTACCACGATGTTGACTCCAACGAAATGGCGTTTAAAATTGCTGCTTCTATGGGCTTCAAAAAGGGTGCTTTACAGGCTTCACCTGTTATCCTTGAGCCTATCATGAAAGTAGAAGTTGTGACGCCAGAAGAGTTCATGGGTGATCTGGTTGGCGACTTAAATCGTCGTCGCGGTATAATCAATGGTATGGAAGACGCGCCTGGCGGTATGAAAATTATCGATGCTCATGTGCCTCTGTCTGAAATGTTTGGTTATGCAACCCATATGCGTTCTTTATCACAGGGCCGTGCTTCGTATTCAATGGAACCATTGAACTACGCAGAAGCACCGAACAACGTGAAAGAAGCAATTATTGCAGCGCGAAGCTGATTAACGATTAATTAAGGCCCGGCGTGCCGGGCCATCAATTTGACTAAGAAGGGTCTATAAATGGCTAAGGCTAAATTTGAACGCGTAAAACCGCACTTAAACGTGGGCACTATCGGCCACGTTGACCACGGTAAAACAACTCTGACTGCAG
>JAIUMG010000066.1 GCA_022565655.1 Alkalimonas sp. | reverse complement strand
AACAATGCACAACCAACTAACACCCCTAAAAAAGCACCGCGGCTGTTGGCGAGCACCAGCACATTGACCACAAAAGCACTACAAACAAATACTACACACCTTACTTTCCAGCTCCCCTGCCAAGCATAGTAAAGTAACAACACTACAGCTGGCACTAAAGCTGATGAAGCAACATTAGAGTCGAAACCTGTATCTACCAAACCAATACTGGGTAAGCGTCCACTGTTATCACGCCCCATGGCTCGGCCATAATATCCGACGTAGGCGGCTCCTAATAAATACACCCAAATCGAAATAGTAAGTAAACGCTCAGTATTTAATAATTTATACGCCACGAACATTACCACCACCAGTCGCCAAAAATAATCGGTAAAGCGGCTGTGCGTGGCAGGATCCAACGCATAAGTAAAAGCAATGAAGTGCATAATCAAGAACACCAGCATCCAAGCAAAGACTGGCTGTTTGGTCCAGGGACTGATTTTGCTGAGCTCTCGGTACTTGGCTGCCAACACCAGAATCATTAGCAAGGAAGTAACAAAAGAATAACGCAAGCTCGGGATAAACTCAGACCACCAACGCCCTTCCGGGTTGAGCATGTAGACAATTTGGTACAGGAAAAAGGCTGCCGCGCCATTGTATAAAAAAACAGCGAGAAGACCACCTGCATAGGCAAGCAAAAAAATTAATGCAAACTTAGACATGGCCAACCACCTGCGGGCAACAACAGAAACGAATCAACAGCATTACTGGGCAAACTTTAACCATCATAAGGCAATGTACCGGCGGATGCGAGACCCCAGGCTATTGGCTAACCCAAGCGGCAGTTTTTGCCAGCTTTTCTCCGCCAGAGCACGCAGCCGGGATGGCCCGGCTTCGTCGGTACTCAGTAAATGGGTGATGCCACTTTGCCGAGGCTGCAACAACTGCCAGTCCAGCGGTACTGGTTCAGCGCCCCATTGCTTTTTAAAGCGGTAGGTGCCTTCGTTGGGGGTAGAGCGTCCCATATCAAAAAAACGCACACCGTGATCGGCTAAATGGGCCTGCAAGGTCCAGTACAGCAGCATGTTGGGCGCCAGATGGTTGAAATCGGCCAGTGTCGAGGCCCAGGGGATCACGCCCTGCTGGCCTTGCAGCAGCACCAAACCAGCGCCTACGACTTGTTGCTCAAACCAAACCAGGCCAATCACCGCCTGTCCTTGCGGGTAATGCTGCACAATGGCCTCGAACCAGGCCAGGCTGTGCGGTGGTGATCCCAGGCGCTTCATGTTGATGCTGTAGACCCGATAAAACAGCCTTACAGCTTCGAGGTCAGTGCGCACTTCGGCAGTCAGGCCATTTTTTTCAGCTTTTTTAATCTGACTACGCAGCTTGGGTTTGTAACTGGCTAGCAGGGTTTCGGCGCTATCAGGCAAGGCCGTCACCATACGGACTTTCTGGCTGGGGGTATCCATTTCGGCAGCCAGACCATAACGTAGCTCGAGCGGTAAAGCTTCTTTGTACTGTAAAAAATGAACCAACTCAGCGGCAATAGCTGGGGTTTGTGCCAAAGGCCCAGTAAAATCGCAAAATGGCTGGGAAATCAAACGGGTTGAAGCCAAAGGGCGATAAAAGCGACTAAATGGTAGAATGCCAACGACTTTGGAGTGCGATCTGTCTGCTGCACAACTGCTGTCGTAGGCCAACACACAACCCCGCTCATGGCCATAGGCTTGGGTAATGGCTTTTCGCCAGGCACTTAAAAAATAAGGACTGGCATGATCACAGCGCGCAACATAGGCATCGGCTTTGGCGTCATCGGCACTGGATTGTGCCATGACCAGAGAAAGGTTCTGCATTTGCCTGCTGCTCACACTGTACTCCCTGTTTTGTATTTCATCCATGGTTGCCCAGTAACCGTTGCTTTAGGTTGCGGGCCCCTTGCTCCAGGTAAGCTGCCAAAGATTTTCGCTGCACAATGATACCTTCTATGCTTGAGTGAAGCTGCCCAAGTCGCATTTTGTAATGAGCATCGCCGCCCATAAAGTCGTAATAGTCAGCACCTTGATCAATATACTGCTGTATCATGAGAGCGTGCCCAAGCAGTCCCGGCTTTATTTGATTATCCGTCTCAAAATGGATACCAGCCAGGTAGAAATATACCACGTTTTGATGTTGGAAATTATAAAATAACGCAAGTCGTTTGTCGCCCACCATCAACGCAATGAGATCGACAAAGCCTGGCTGCCAGTAATTAGCTACCAGGTATTGATGGAATGCCAAAAATTGCGCATTGTTAAAGCCACTGCCCTCAGGGGTATGCTCCCAGCGGGCTCGATGCAAAGGGGCAATCTCCTGAAACCAAGCCAGGGCTTCACTGGTATCTTTGGGCCGCTCCAGTCGTGTATCGCCGCGTTGTTGTAGTTTTTTCTCGCACCGCTTTAACTGATACCGGGTATTGGCAGAGAGTGAGTCCAGATAGCGCTTTCTGTGTTGCCGCAATAGTTGCAAATCAACCCCATAGCAGGCGGTCGACCATTGCTGCCGGATAAAAAAGCCTTTTTGTTGCTGATAATAATAGCGATGATCAGTTTTCACCCCTGAAAGTACCCATTCATGCCATGGCGAAATTTCGTGGCTTATGTAATGAACCAGAGCGGCCATTGCAGCTTCTGCATGGACCCGATGCACCAATGGCTGATTGTATTCCACCCAAATTTGATCTTGCGCTGGTACCCCGGTCTGCTGCAAGTAAAGCCTTTTGATTGGCCAACCAAATCGCTGTTGCTGAGCTTGAGTCAGCAAACAAAGACCTACCAACTGCTCCCCACGCTTACACTCTACTACCAACACATCTGGCTTCATCACCGACAGCCATGCATCGATCCAGGGCCAGGACTGGAACACGGTTGCTTGGGCATTCGACAATAAGGAGCTCCAGGAAGCTTTCAGCACACTTGTATCTTGCAGCGAATAATGCCGAACAGCCAGCATGACTTAATCCGCCACTTGGGGTTGCTGCTGGATATGGGCCAGAAACTGGCTGGGTGACATCGCTTGCCCTTGCAGCTCGCCAAAGAAAAAATCAAAAAAGCGTTGGAAGCTGCCTAAAAATTGTTCCAACTCACGTTGATTTTTAACGTAGGGTGTATGGCCAGGCTCAATGCTCGGGCTGTGAAAGCTCCAGGTGAAACAACGACAGCCCTGCTTGAGTAAGGTTTCCGTAATTTTTTTATGTTCGCTGTCTGAATACCCTTCGGGAGATAACACCAGACGATCAACTGCCCCCAACTTCGAGAGTGCGCCTTGTGCTTTGAAAGGGGCAAACTTCTGTCCCAGTGAAAATAACGCAGGTCTCATAGCACCAGACCAACCGACCAAACCGCTGGTTAAAGGTATCTCCAGAATGGGGTTCTGACCAAAAAAGAATGGCTGGCTGTCAAAGTGCTGAAAATTCGGCCCCCCCTCGGCATTATGGTTAAAGCAAGGGCTAACCGACAAATCAATCTTATACCCCAACTCATGAAGTATGCGAGCAGAGTTAGGGCCAAGGCCGTAACGGCCTGCTTTGTAGGAAATTGGCGCTGTACCAAAGGCATTTGTTATGGCTTCGGTTAAACACTGAAGTTTTTGTTTTTCCAGCGCAACAGGCAAATTACCTGGGAACATATTATGAAAGCTTAAGACTTCATCATGTGGAGGGTTTACCCAAGGCTGTAAGTGTGCCCCAATCTCACATTTTTGCGCCTGGCTGTAGCTGCGGAGCAACTCAATGCAATCTTGTGAGCTGGCAACCGGGTAATCAACCGCATAGCAAGGGACGATACCATAAGCATCGAAAATGCTTTGTACTCGCTCCACATGGAGCAGATGTTTGACGGATACCTGCTGCCGATCCGGTGGCAATCCCCAATCAAACTCTTCTTCCGTATCAATCACAACCAGTAAAATAGGCGGTGTTTCAGCACAGAGTTTTACAGGGACAACGTCTGTAAACATAGGCTATCTCTAAATAATTTAAGACCACTACAATAAGCGATTTTTGTAAGTTCGCAACCCTCAAATAAACTTGAGTTAGCTTTTCTTGTAATAACTCTGATACCACTCGACAAAACGCTGCACTCCGGTAGCCACAGGTGTTAATGGCTGAAAGCCTACCGCTTGTGTTAAATCATCGATATCGGCATAGGTCGCAGGCACATCCCCCGCCTGCATTGGCAGGTAGTCTTTGATGGCTTCTTTCCCCATGGCCTGTTCAATATGTGAAATAAACTCCATAAGCGCGACCGGTTGGTTGTTACCAATATTAAAAATTTTGTAGGGAGCTGAACTGCCTGAAGCATTGCTGTGGTTCCAATCGGGGTTGGCTGTTGGGATCTCTGCCTGCACTCGTAGTACCCCTTCAACAATATCATCGATGTAGGTGAAATCGCGCTGCATCTTACCCTGATTAAACACCTTAATTGGTTTACCTTTAGCAATAGCATCAGCAAATAAAAACATTGCCATATCTGGCCGGCCCCAGGGTCCATAAACCGTGAAAAATCGCAGCCCTGTGGTAGGGATCTGGTACAGATGGCTGTAACTGTGCGCCATCAGCTCGTTGGATTTTTTGGTGGCTGCGTATAGTGATACCGGATGGTCGACGCGGTCTTCGGTGCTAAACGGCATGCTGGTGTTCATGCCGTACACGGAGCTGGATGATGCATACACTAAATGCTCGACCTGCTGGCTGCGACAGCCTTCCAATACATGCAACATCCCCATCAGATTGCTCTCGCCATATACCAAGGGGTTTTCAATCGAATAGCGCACTCCGGCTTGAGCCGCCAGGTGGATGACCCGCTGAAATTTGTGCTGCTGGAATAAATCGGCCATGCCTTGTCGATCGGCAATATCTAACTGGATAAATTGAAATTTTGGCTGTGGAGTGAGTTGAGCCAGACGGTCTTGCTTTAATTGTACCGGGTAGTAGTCGTTAAGATTATCGACGCCAACCACGTGGTGGCCGAGTTTAAGCAATCGCTGACTGACATAAAAACCGATAAAGCCTGCCGCGCCTGTGACTAAAAACTTCATAATTCATCCTTGCTTTGTCATCGTGTTGGCTATTCCTTGCCGCACTGCAGCATTGCCAACCATTCTTGGCTCAGAGCCAGCTGTATAGAATCTCTGCTGCTATCATAGCTTAGAATCTGCTGCTATTGAATACCTTCTTGCTGCAGTTTATCTGTATGTTACTTTCACAACAGATGACAGAACGCCTTTAAGCGAACGGCCGCATGGTTTTAAAGAACGGCCATTGCTTGTCATACTAGCTCTTTGACTCAAAGTGGCTGAGTCGATCAGCAATTTGTTGGCAAGCCGTGCCATCACCGTAGGGGTTGTGGGCCACACTCATTTGCTTATACCAATCATTATCATCTAGTAAGCGTGTCACTTCTGACACTATGGTGCCGCTATCCGTGCCGACCAGCAGCACGGTTCCTGCAGCAACGGCTTCTGGTCGCTCGGTGGTATCACGCATCACCAGTACCGGTTTACCCAAGGATGGCGCTTCTTCCTGGATGCCACCCGAATCCGTCAAGACCAGATAGGACTGTCGCATCAGGTAGACAAACGGCAGATAATCCTGCGGTTCAATCAGGTGGATGTTGTTTTGTTCGCCCAAGAGCCGAAATACTGGCTCACGCACGTTAGGATTTAAATGCACCGGGTAGACGAAATCGCACTCAGGGTACTTTTCAGCCAGTGTTTTAAGTGCCGCACAGATGTTGTCAAAACCGCTACCAAAGCTTTCACGGCGGTGTCCGGTGATCAGCACCATCCGTCGCTGTTGCCCCCAGGGTAACTTTTGCGATAGCTCGCTGAGCAAAGCTGGCGTTTGTTCAATTTTATCAACCACGGCGAGTAGTGCATCAATCACGGTATTGCCAGTCACCACGATGTTGGCTGCATTCACGCCTTCGTTAAGCAGGTTATCGCGGGCTGTTTCAGTCGGTGCAAAGTGCAATTTGGTCAGCACTCCGGTCAGTTTTCGATTGGCTTCCTCCGGCCAGGGACTGTACAGGTTGCCCGTACGAAGACCCGCTTCAATATGACCAATGGCCACTTTCTCATAATAACAAGCTAATGCAGTTGCAAAGGTGGTACTGGTATCACCATGCACCAACACCAGATCAGGTTTGAACTCGCGCAACACTGCTTTTAAACGTTCGAGGATGGTGATGGTGACATCGAACAGGTCTTGCCCGGGTTTCATAATATTTAAATCATAATCGGGCACTATTTCAAACAAACCAAGCACTTGATCGAGCATTTCCCGGTGCTGTGCCGTAACACAAACACGGTTATCGATACCAGGTGTTGTTTGTAGTGTATTGACCAAGGGTGCCATTTTTATGGCTTCTGGGCGGGTTCCAAAAACGATCAGTGTTTTCAGCATGTTGATAACCTTATCCGTTAACGATGTATCCGTACACAGCTGTTGTGCTTTTGAAAGGACGATGGTAGCAAAAAAATGCTGACAACGGGTAAGTTTTTCTACTTTAACCCGCTGAATTCGGGTGCTTCGCTTGGTTATCTATTGCGCTTTACCAGGCTATCGTTTAGTCTCTTAATTCAATGACAGGCATGTCGAACAGCAGCAATGGAGTGCGAGTGTCTGCTTAAGTGGTGCACCAACTCGGAGAGTTACCACTTTTCACTTCATACTCTTGCTGGCTCTATTCGATGCGCCAATGACAACTGGCTGCCTCGCACTATTTATTTTGTAGACATACAAAATTCAGATGTGTAGAGCAAGGAAGAAAAGATGCAAGAATTTACCAAAGTTTCCGTTATTGGCTTGGGCTATATTGGCTTACCGACTGCAGCTGTGATTGCCTCACGCGGCGTTCAGGTGCATGGCGTGGATGTGTCTGAGCATGCAGTACACACCATCAATCAGGGGAAGATCCACATTGTGGAGCCTGATTTAGACATGCTGGTGCAAGCGGCCGTTTCGACTGGCAAGTTAAAAGCTGCCTTGGAGCCAGAAGCAGCCGATGTCTTTATGATTGCCGTACCTACTCCATTTATGGAAGGCAAGAAGCCTGATTTGAGCTATATCGAGGCCTCTATACGCACCATTGCGCCCTTTATCGAAAAAGGCAATCTGATTATTCTTGAATCCACCTCCCCTGTTGGCACCACTGAAAAAATTTCTCACTGGCTGGCTGAGTTGCGTCCAGACTTAAAGTTACCTCACCAGGATGCTGAGCAGGCAGATGTATTTGTTGCCCATTGCCCAGAGCGGGTATTACCAGGACGGGTTTTGCAAGAACTGGTGAGCAACGATCGAATCATTGGTGGCATCAGCCCACGTTGCGCACAAAAAGCTATGGCATTGTATCAATTGTTTGTTCGTGGTGAATGCTTACTGACCGATGCCCGTACCGCCGAGATGGCAAAACTGACCGAAAACTCCTTCCGCGATGTCAATATTGCTTTCGCCAATGAACTGTCGATGATTTGTGATCATCTAAAAATTAACGTCTGGGAGCTGATCCAACTGGCGAACCGCCATCCTCGGGTTAATATTTTAAACCCCGGCCCCGGCGTTGGCGGGCATTGTATTGCGGTTGACCCTTGGTTTATCGTCGACTCAGCCCCTGATCAGGCTAAAATGATCCGCCTGGCCCGCGAAGTGAACGATGCGAAACCTCATTATGTGATGGACCGAGTGAAAAAAGCTGCCGACGAATTTAAACGGCCTGTTATCGCCTGCCTGGGGCTGGCTTTTAAAGCCGATATCGATGATTTACGCGAAAGCCCGGCGCTGGATATAGCACAGCAACTCAGTGAGCAAGCAATTGGCGACGTACTATGGGTAGAGCCTAACATTCACGCCTTGCCGAAAAAATATCAGCAGTACCAAAGCCAGCTGGTGACGCTGCAGGAAGCACTGGAACGTGCCCATATATTAGTGGTGCTGGTGGATCACAAACCATTTAAGTCATTAAAGCCAAGCGATGTCGCAGCCAAAGTTGTGATTGATACCCGCGGACTGTTTGGTTAATAGCCGATTCAAGGAGAGTAAAGATGAAAAAAACAACAAAGCTCGTATCCGGTTTAGCACTTTTGGCTGTTCTGACGGCCTGCAGTAAAAAAGACAGTGCAGAACATTACCTTGATGCGCAAAACTACATCGCCAATCAACAATACAGTGCGGCCGTAATTGAGTTACGCTCGGCAGTACAACAATCACCTGATGAATACCGTTACCGGCTGGCTTTGGGCAAAGCCTTACTCGGCATGCACGATATGGCTAGTGCCGAACGGGAGCTAGAGCGTGCGTTACGATACGGCGCACCTTCAGAAGATGTCGCTCTACCTTTGATGCGCTCGTATTACCTGGCTAGTAATTATCAAGCTGCAATCAGTGCTTTTGATGAAGACGATGCGCTACCTGAGCGAGTGCAAGCTCTCATTGACTCTTACCGTGCTTTAGCGGAAATTGAGCTGGGCGACACCCCATCCGGACTAATGCACTTTGAGCGTTTAAGCCACTCTGGCGATGAAGATATTGCCGCTCTGGCCTCAGCGCACTTGCAATTAAGCGCACAACAGCCTGATGCCGCTCTCGCCGCTCTAGACGCTATAACGCAAGACAGTGAGTTGTTTGCCGAAACTTTGTATTTAAAAGGTAAAATCAGGCTTGCCCAAGAAAATATTCCGGCAGCCATTGAACATTTAAATGACTATATCAGCCTGGCACCAACCAAACTATTGGCACGATTGCTGTTGGCTCAAGCTTACGTGCGTAATGGTCAGTTTGATGATAGCGAACAACATCTTGCGCTATTATTAGATTTATTCCCTGAACAACCGATGGCAAACTATCTGCAAAGCCTTGTTAGCTTTCAGCGCGAGGATTTTGAAGCAGCTAAAACACACAGTGAGCGTGCGATACGGCATGGCTTAGTGGGTTCGCGCGCTCGGGTGATTGCCGCCATATCATCCACACAGTTAGGACTGGAAGAGCAGGCACTCAGACACCTTGATCCGATTCGTGATCAGTTGCACCAAATCCCTGAAGCGCAACGCTTGTATGTATTATTACAGCTTAGGGCTGGTGAAATTGATGAAGCCGGCAAGATTCTTTCCGGGATGTCAGAAAGTGAGCAGAACCTGCAGTTGATTGCCAGTACCGCCTTTGAGTTGGTTCGTAAAGGCTCACTGGATTCAGCCGAGAGCTTACTTAGTCAATACCAGCGCCACGGTGAGCTGGATGCAGCTGGCCTAACGACCATCGGTACCGTAAAGCTGGGTATTGAAAGTCAACGTGCAGCAGGCATCAGTGACCTTGAGCTGGCACTTGAGCTGGATCCAACCATCAATCAGACTCGTTTGGTGCTGGCGATGACCTATCTTCAGCAACAGGAGTTTGAGAAAGCTTCTGCGTTAGCTAAAGAATGGATAAAAGACCCAGAAATGCAAGTGGCAGGTTACAACTTGAAAGCCTATGCTCAGTTTTTACAGCAGGCCTTTGATGAAGCACAACAGTTAACAGACAAGGCTCTGCAACTTAAACCATTGAATCCTTTTTCATCACTGCTGCAAGCGATGATACTCGTCGCCAACGATAAGCTGCCAGCAGCGCATCAACAACTTAAAACTATGTTGGATCAACATCCGCAGTATCTTGCTGGTCTCGAACAATACTATGCAGTCAGTAAGTCGCTGCAAGATACAACCGATGCTACCAAACGAATAGATACTCTGTTTAAACAAAATGAACAGATCTACCCTGCTCGCCTGTTACGGGCACGAGTTGCTTTTGACCAGGATGACTTTCAGAAAGTGGTTGATTTGCTGGATGCAAGTGCTCCAAGCCAGGCAACACCAGCCATGCATTATTTACTGCTAATCGAATCACATCAACATTTAGATCGTCAATCAGCTGCGGTTCGCCATGCTGAGCGCTGGCACCAACAACAACCTGCCAATGTGCAGGCTGGTTACACCTATGCGAATGCACTGACCTTAAATAATGAGCGTGAAAAGGCACTGGATCTGATCAATAGCTTACTGAAAAACAATCCCGGTCATCAACGCTTGCTCGTAGCACAGATAACATTACTGGTACAACTGCAGCGTGTTGATCAAGCGGTTGCGGTAATCAGCAATCAACCGGAAGCTATGGCTAATAGCCCACAAATGCAGTTTATAAAAGGACGCTTGGAGTTAATGCGCGGCAATAACTCCGAATCTATAAAAGCATTCCAAAACAGTTATGCGGAGCTGCCCGCTCATCAAACGGCTCTTTTTATTGCTGTAAACAAGGCTTCAGAGCAATCGGATCAGGCCGCTCAGTCTTTTGTAGAAAGACATATAGCCGAGCATGGCTCTGACCAAAACCTCGATACATATTTAGCAAGCTTATTGCTAAAAACCGATGCTGAGCAAGCAAAATCAATGTATCGAGACTTACTTGATGCCGAGCCTAATAATGTGGTTGCGCTGAATAACTACGCCTGGCTACTGACTGAACATGATCAGGCGGAAAAAGCAAAAGCTTATGCTCAACGTGCAATGGAGCTGGTACCAAATCACCCGGATATCATTGATACCTATGGCAAAGTATTATTGAGACTAGATCAACCACACGAGGCTTTAAAGCAATTTGAGCAATCACTAAGCCTGCGGCCGGATCATGCTGAGGTTATGCTTAATTATGCTGAAGCATTAAGTGAAACCAATCAAAAAGCTAAAGCACGCGATATTTTATCGCAAGTTCGTAGCGATGACCCTGCCATTTTGGAGCGCCTGGCAAGCTTACAACTTAAGCTTAAATAATAGGCATGTAACGCTTTACTATCAAAAAGGGCTCTAATTCAGAGCCCTTTGTCGTTACTGTTGTCGATACGAATCAATTAAGCAATTTCTAGTGCCAGCTGATTCTCTGTTGTAAGCTCTGAGGTAACCAGCTCATCAATAGTTTCAAAGAATGGCCTGAATAAAGGCTTTATATTGCTGACTAAATCCTCTTTATACAAAATGAATGGTTGCCGTACGCCATGATAATCCATTAGCCTGCCAGCAGGCTGAAAGTAAATGCCGGTTCGATTGAGGTGTTTCATCAACCGAGGCTCCATCATTGCGATCATGGCATGAATGTCATCACGAAGCCGATAATAAGCCGCCAAAGTAAAATACAAACAAGTTGCTATGTGTGAAAAGCTTTTTAATTCGTCTTGGGTAAATTGGTAGCTTTGATGATCGAGAAATACCTGATGATCTATCGTCAGTCGGCGACGAAACTCCGCTCGAATTGCGATACGAGATACTTCTGAGTAATCGCCTCGCTTCAATCCTATAGGGCTGATGACCTGATCATTCAGTGCTGTCTGGCAAAACACTTCGGACGGCAATGGCTGTTTATGGTTAAACTCATCAAATGGCAGCACACAGCGGGCAGTACCTGCAGCCAACCCTGTACGACGATGCCGAATCAAGAAGTGATGGGAATGCGAATCAAAGCGATCACGCTCCAATGGCTGTATGAACTGACTTTTATCTTCGTAAGCCAACTCTTCACAATAGACTTGATAACGTATTTTATACACGTCACGTTTTAAGCTTGGTGTGTCTGCTAGCACCAGCTCAAAATAATCGAAGAAGTTATTAATAATCGTCCCCTCAAACGATAAAAACTACTCACAGTCTTTATAGTTATCTATCAGCTTATTGATGGCTGTGACTGTGTATTCAGTGAACTTTGAACACCTTGGCGTATATGTTCAAACAGCACGCGAATTTCATCCTTGAGGTTGGCAATAAGACTTGCCTTTTCCACTACAAACGGGGCACGCTGACCATGAAAATCAATAACGCTTCCCACTTGATTAAAAAAAATACCAGCACGAGATAAATGACGCGCTAGCCGTGGCTCCATTAGCGCCATTGCTGAATCTAGCTCATTTGCGTCAACAAAGTAGGCCGCTACAGCTAAATATAACCCAATAGAAATGAAAGGAAAACATCTTATATCCCATTCGAGTGGAATCGTAGAAACATGGGTTTTATTTTGCTCATCAGGTCGTCGCCTGAACTCAGCACGTACCGCCAGTCGAGAAACCTCAGCACAGCGTCGTGCTGATAAGTAGGACTCTTCTGCGCTAGGATGCAGTGCCGATTTAAAATAATATTCAAGCGGCAGCATCTGCTCACTCTGTAGAATCGGATCACAGGGTAGAATCAGTCGTACCGTACCAGCAAATTGACCTGAGGCTTTATGGCGAATTAAAAAGTGTACAGAATGCAAATCAAAGTCGTCCTGCTCCAGCTGCCTTAGAAAAAAGGTTTTATCGATAAAACCCAACTCTTCACAATAGACCTGATAGCGGATGGCATACACTTCTTCTTTGAGTTTGTCGCTATCTGCAATCAGCATTTTTTCCATTACTTTGAAGTGCTGATTGCAG
>JAIUMG010000065.1 GCA_022565655.1 Alkalimonas sp. | reverse complement strand
CTGCCAAAAAAGGTGGCAAGCTGCAGATTGAATTGGTGCAGTCAGCCCGCTCTGTCACCTTGTTGATTAGCAATACCTTACCGGAGCATGCCGTGCCCTCTGCCAGGGGCAATGGCATTGCTCTGGAGAATATCCGACAACGGTTGGCATTGATGTATCAGCAGCAGGCTCAGTTGCATTGCAGCCGGGTCGAGCAGCAATTTCGGGTGAAATTGGTGTTGCCACGCCCAACAGAGGAACCGCTGAGATGAAGGTATTGCTGGTTGATGATGAACCTCTGGCTCGCTCGCGTATGCGCCGGTTGCTACAGGCTCATGCTGATTTGCAATTGGTAGGTGAAGCGGAAGATGGTGAGCAGGCGTTGGTGATGTGCCGCTCTTTGCAGCCGGATCTGGTGCTGCTCGATATTGAGATGCCCACTTTATCAGGTCTGGACGTTGCCAGAGCGCTATCAGAACTAGCGGTACCTCCGGCTTTGGTGTTTGTGACGGCTCATCCGCAACATGCACTGAATGCCTGGCAATTGGCTGCGGCAGGCTATCTGGTGAAACCGGTTTCTGCTGAGGCGCTGGCAGAGTTACTGCAGCGGTTAGCGAAGCCAACCCGGGCTTATCTGGAAGCTCAGAAAGAACCCGTGATCCACTATCAGCTGGCTGGTGCCAACCGACAAGTGCTGTTGTCATCCGTGTTGTATCTTCAGGCCGAAGATAAATATGTTCGCTTGGTCTTTCAGGGAGGAGAAGCGTTATTGGAACAAAGCCTGCGGCAACTGGAGCAGGATTTTCCGCAGTTGTTGCGTATCCACCGCAAAGTGCTGATTAACACGCAGCACTTCGTGGCTTTGCACCAGCAGGGTTCGGGCTATTGGCTGGAACTGGCCGGTTGCGCCGAGCGGTTGGTGGTCAGTCGGCGTGAAGCCAGTAAAATCAGACAACTACTGCAACAACAACAGCTCTAAATACCGTTTATCGGCCGATCCTGCCGTTTATCCAGCCGTGGATAGCTTTTTCAGCATTTCCTCCTATGCTGGTAGCATCAATAGATGTTTGTAAGTGATGATATGTCGCAACGCGTTTCAAACCGAACCCGTGGTTTCACTTTGATTGAACTGATGGTAACAGTTGCTGTACTGGTCATTGTGCTGACGGTTGCGGTGCCTTCGTTTACCAACTTAATCAATGGTAACCGCTTAACCAGTCAAGCCAATGAGTTGCTTTCTGCGATGACTCTAGCACGCAGTGAGGCGATCCGATTGAATCGAAATGTCATCTTTTGCCACAGTAGTGACAGCAGCAGTTGCTCGGAGCCAGCTGGTGGCGAGTGGGCTGGGTGGATTGTACGGGAGCAAGGCAGTGATACGGTATTGGCGACTGGCTTGATGAATAATCAGCTCGTTGCACGAGCCAGCTCAGCTTTAGCAGGTTCCTCCTTTAGTATGCGCTACAATGCACAAGGCTTTATCCGCCATCCGAATAACAATAATTTGCTAAGCGCTACCATACGCGTTTGTAGCCCATCCGGGCGACCAAACCCTAATGCCCGAGATGTCCAGTTTATTTCTGGTGGCCGTGTAAGTATTACGCCGATCCATGATGCAAATTGCGGTACCCCAGGTAATAGTTAGGAGATAAACATGAAACAGTGGCATAGCTCATTTCAATGGCAGCGCGGTGTCAGTTTATTGGAAGTATTGATTGCGGTGCTGGTGCTGGGCATCGGCTTATTAGGCGTTGCTGCGTTGCAGGCCAACTCCGTACGAAACACCCAAGGAGCTTACGAGCGCACTATTGCCGTAGTGATGGTGGACTCGATCATTGAAAGTATTCGATCCAACCCAAACGCAGCACCGGGTGCCTATGCACTCAATGAGTGTGCAGCAAGTGGTGGTGGCCTGATTGGCGAACAGCTCACGCATTGGGTTGGGCGCTTGCAACAAGAGCTGGGTGATGAAGTGAACTGCTCGATTAGCTTTGCTGATGGTTTATATGTCATCGAAGTGCAATGGCAGGATACACGGCAAAGCGTCATCGCAGACTCAGCGATTCGAACGGCGGTCATGTTATGAAAGCAGTGAGTGTGAAAATGACTACAGTGACTCGTTACCAGCGAGGGGTTTCCTTGGTTGAGCTGATGATTGCCTTGCTGCTGGGAACCATGCTGATAGGTGGGGTCATGGGGGTGTTTTTATCCACCCAGCAGACTTATCGGGTTAATGATAGCTTAAACCGGATGCAAGATGGTTTTCGGATAGGCTTTCAGCTACTAACTCGGGATTTGCGTAATGCAGGCAGTTCCGGTTGTACCAATAATGGCCGGGTCGTCAATGTGTTGGCGGGCAATGCCTGGTGGGCTGACTGGGGTGGCAGTAACTTTATCGCCTACGATGGCGATACCGTGCATCCAGGTGTGGCTTTTGGTACCGGCGTGGGGCAGCGTGTGGCCGGTACTTCTGCGATTCAGATGATGTACTCATTAAGTGATGGTGATGAGGCCATCGCTATTGCTCATGTGCCTTCTGGTGTAAATGCCAGCTTTCAGATCGCTGCCGGCGCTAATATCTCTGAAGGTGACATCATCATGGTCTGTGACCAGTCGCAATCGACCATTTTTCAAGTCAGTAATATTACCGGATCCGGTGGCACCAATGTGATCCACAATACCGGCAATACCAACAGCCCTGGCAACTGTACCAATCGTTTAGGGTTTCCAGGCCCAGATAGTTGCAGTGCTTCTGCTGGAACTGCTTATGTATTCCCGCCGAATGCGGTGTTATCCAAGTTTGAGTCTGCCTCCTGGTTTATCGGCCACAATGGTCGGCCTGAAACCGGCGGGCAATCTTTGTACCGTACCTCGGTTGAGCAAGGGGGCGTGGTGGTGGAAGAAGTGATCGAGGGTGTGGCTGACTTGCAGTTTGAGTTTTTATTGTTGGGAGCCAGTAACTTTGTCGAGACCAGTGCGGTTCCTGCCAATCGCTGGGTTGATGTGGTGTCATCGCGATTGACGTTAACGGTTGAGTCAGCTCATGACAATATGACCCAGGATGGGCAGCGATTAAACCGTACCATCGTGCATGAAGTGGCCTTGAGGAATCCAGTCCTATGATAAAGACAATCCATTCACAACGTGGCATGGCCTTGATTATCAGTCTGCTGTTGTTAATTGCTATTACCGTGATTGCTTTGGCGTCCAGCCGTGGTACCGGCCAGCAAGAGCGGATGAGTGCAAATTTGTACGATCGTGAACTTGCGTTCCAGGCGGTGGAAAGTGCCGTCCGTTTTGCTGAGGAGTGGCTTCTAGCGAACCCTAACCACGATGACTTTCAGGATACCAATGGCCGTTTTCAACAGCCGGATCCGAATAACATGCCGCGTTGGCGTAACCCGGAAACAGTATGGGCAGCGGCTAATTTAAACCTTGGCGGCATGCATCCAGCTACCGAGTTTATTATTGAAGATATGGGTCGCTGGCCAGACCCACCTGATTGCGCCCGGGGGTCGACGATACCGCCGGGTTGTTTATCACAAACCTATCGTATCACGGCCCGAACGGTCGAAGATGATCGCGCTGGCATTATGCTGCAAGTGTTATTTCGCCGCTAACTGGATCAGGAGCTGAATTATGCCCACTATTAAATCGTCTCACTTATGCAGCCTGCTGTTTAGCGCTGTATTGGGGGTTTCAGTCGCGGAGGCTTCAGTGGCGATCTCTAACATGCCCCTGCAAACCGGCAGTGCGGTGGAACCCAATATATTATTTATTATTGATGACTCTGGCTCGATGCAATGGGAAACCATGCCTGATGAGCTGACCACCCATTTTGGGACCACTTTGCAGGGAAGTAATGCCACATACACCATGTGGATGTTTCCCCGGGTCAGTGGCATTTTTGGTGGTTCAGATTACAACAATACCCGTTCGGTGCGTTTTAGTGGCAATACGGCCGCGCACTTTCGCTCCAGCCACAACAATACGGTGTATTACAACCCGGCGTTTACCTATCAACCCTGGTCGAACCCGGATGGAAGCTTGATGCCTGCAGCCAACCCGCAAGCGGCATTAAATCACCCCCTTGACGATTTTGGCAGCCGAAACTTGACGGTGAATAACAGCCAACAGGCTCGCTGGGTCAATGACGATGGCAGCCATGACAATACCACTAAATCATTTTATCCTGCGGTTTACTACCACTATAAAGGAACGGGTGATCTTTGGGATGAAAGTAATTATGAGCGGGTAGAAATTAAACCAGGAAATGCACCTTTTTCAGGGCATGGCCGCGAGGTTGTGCATGCGGATGGCAGCCGTAGTCGCATGGATTGTGCAGCGGCTAATACCTGCACCTATGCCGAGGAAATTCAGAATTTTGCCAACTGGTACACTTATCACCGTAACCGGATATTTGCTTCCAGAGGCGGCATTGGCCGGGCCTTCGCTGCCCAAGGTGAAGACATGCGAGTTGGCTATGGCACCATCAACAAAGGGAACTCAAGCATCGATGGGGTCTCGACCAGCACGGTGGTGCGAGGGGTTCGACGTTTTACCGGCTCGGACCGGGATGCTTTTTTCCACGAGTTATACAACCGGCCTGTACCCGCTCAGGGAACCCCTTTGCGAAATGCGCTCGATGGTGCCGGTCAATACTTTTCCCGCACCGATAGTAAAGGGCCATGGGGGTTAAACCCAGGCTTTGGGACTGAACCTTCGATTGAACACCTGACTTGCCGTCAAAGCTTTAGTATTTTAATGTCTGATGGCTACTGGAATGGCCCAACCCCATCGAATATTGGCAATCAAGACAATGCCGATGGACCAGTGCATGAGCGTCCTGATGGTACGACTTATCAATACGAGCCGAAAGCTCCTTTTAGTGATGGACATTCAAATACGCTAGCCGATGTGGCGATGAAGTACTGGAAGAATGACTTACGACCTGATCTTGATAATCGGGTACCCACACCCAACGATAAAATAAACCCTGCATTCTGGCAGCATATGGTGACCTTTACTGTGGGCTTGGGCGTGCGTGGCACGATCGATCCGAAAACGGCTTTTGATGCCATTGCAACAGAAACGGCCATCAATTGGCCCGATCCTGGTGTATCAGGTGTTTTGGCACCAAAAATTGATGACATGTTGCATGCTGCGGTCAATAGCCGTGGCGGCTTCTTCAGTGCAGATGATCCTGAAACCTTTGCCGATGAATTAACCCGGACTTTAAATCAGATTACCGACCGGATAGGTTCTGCATCCAACCTGGCAGGAACCACAACATCATTAGAGACTGATCAAATGGTGTTTCAGGGCCGTTTCCGCTCGGGCGACTGGTCTGGCGATCTGTGGGGCTTTGATGCCGATGATGTCAGTGGTGATCCTCAGTGGCAAGCCTCCGAGCAACTCAATAGCAAGAATTGGCAAAGCCGAAATATTCAGTTCTGGGATGGCAGTACACAAAAAGCCTTTACCTGGAACAACCTGAGTGCGGCTCAACAAACCATGCTGCAGTCAGAAGCTTTGGTGAATTTTATCCGCGGTGATCGCTCTAAAGAAGCCAGAGAAAATGACGCTAACTACCAATTTCGTAACCGAAGCTCAGTGCTTGGCGATATTGCCCATTCTTCACCCGTGTATGTGGCTGAACCAGAAAATCGTTTTTACGATCGCTTTCAGTGGGATGAATTAAACTCATACCGTACTTTTATTCAAACGCACCGTGATAGAGACCCTGTGGTGTTTGTCGGCTCGAATAGTGGCATGTTGCATGGTTTTTCTGCCAGTTCGGGTGAAGAGGTCTTTGCTTATATTCCGTCTAAATTACTACCCAAACTGCCAGCTCTGGCGGATCCCGATTATCTGCACGAATATTTTGTCGATGGCAATGCGACTGTGTCGGATGTTTTTATTGATAATCAATGGCGCTCCGTGCTGGTAGGCAGCACAGGCCGTGGTGCGAATCTGCTCTTTGCATTGGATGTTACTGAGCCATCCAACCCTCAGGTGATGTGGGAGTTTTCTGATGAGCGGCTCGGGACCATGGTAGGCCGGCCGGTAGTTGGGCGCCTGAAAAACGGCAACTGGGCTGTAATTGCAGGCAATGGATTTAATAGCAATGAGCATAAAGCAGGTTTGTTACTACTCAATATACAAAATGGCAATTTGATCAAGTACATTGATACTGGAGTTGGGCAAAATGATTTCGATACCAATGGTAAAACGTTATCGAATGGCTTAAGTCAGGTAGAGACCTGGGATGATGACAACGATGGCAACGTAAACTATGTATTCGCCGGGGATTATCAGGGTAATGTCTGGAAGTTTGATCTGAACCACAGCAATATTGGTCAATGGGATTCCTATTATAAGCAGGGGAGTAATCCCAGGCCGTTGTTTAGTGCTGAAAATGCGGATGGTCAGCGCCAAAGTATTATGGGGGGCATTTCGGTAGCAGCCGACCCTGATACCGGTAAGCGTTGGGTGTTCTTTGGTACCGGTAGTTACTTAAGCAATGATGATCCTGCCAGCTCTGAGGTGCAGAGCTGGTATGGCCTGATTGATGGCGAGCGAATTAACAGCCGGGCTGAATTGTCTGAACGGAAAATTTCCCAGCAAGCGATGGTAAGTGGTCGCCAGGCTCGTTCCATTGAAGCAGGCGATACGGTCACCAACAAAGGTTGGTACATTGATTTGATGGTCAATGGACAGAAAGAAGGGGAGCGGATTGTTAATCAGCCTAAAATAATTGGCCGGGCTTTGGTGGTGAACTCCATTATTCCGGATACCGATATTTGCAACCCGGGTGGTTCTGGTTTTGTGATGGCGATCGACCCATTTAAAGGTGGCCGCCTGAGTCGAAACTTTTTTGATGTGAATCAGGACGGAAGCGTGGATGATGGCGATATGATGCCTTCCCCTGATGGTGACGTGCCGGTCAGTGGCGTCGGCTTCGATAGTATGCCTGGCGAGCCACTGTTTATGGGGGATGAAATGGTGGTTGGGTTAACCGATACCAGTATTGAGACGATATTGACCAGCTCTGGTGTACGCCGAGGCCGGGTATCCTGGCGGGAGATGACGAATTGAAAAAGAATCTAAAGCAACAGGGAATGACCTTGATTGAAATTATGGTGGTCGTCGCTATTGTCGGTATTATCGCCGCAATAGCGTACCCGGCTTATCAATCTCAGGTCGAGCGTTCATTCCGGGCAACAGCGACTGGATGTTTATTTGAGATATCTCATTTTATGGAGCGATATTACACCAGTGAAATGTCTTATGTTGGCGCTGAATTACCGACTCTGCAATGCCGGAATGATACGGCAAACCGCTATAGCTACAGCATTACCAATCAGGCGGCACGTAGTTACACGCTAACGGCTGTGCCTCAAGGGGTTCAGGCCAGTGATGATTGCGGCACTCTGACGTTAACTCAGACCGGCCAGAAAGGTGCTGCGGGTGGTACTGATCCGGCCATGGTGCAACGCTGTTGGTAAAAAAATAGCCAGTATAGGTTGATCTTTTGGTTTTTTATTGTAACTTTATAGTTAAGTTGGTTAACTAATGAGCATAAGGACATGCGGTTACAACAAGGAATTAGTTTACTGGAAGTATTGATCGCTGTATTGCTGTTAAAAGTTTCGGTATTAGGTGCCTTGTCTGGCCAGCTCTATGCCAGGCAACTGGTGACCGAGGCAACGCAACGTACCCAGGCAGCAGCCATGGCTGCAGACTGGCTGAACCGAATGCAGGCAGCTGGTAGCCCAAATATATCATTTTCCTCTCAACCCGTTGCAGACTGTATGTCTGCAAGTCCCTGTTCGCCAGATGATTCTGCTGCATGGTTGCACCAGCAGTGGCAGTCGCAATGGTTTCAGACTCCTTCAGCTCTCGCCAATGCAGGCTATTGCAACACGGTTAGTGATGGGCAATTACAGCTGACAATCCATTGGCATAGCCGCCAGTTGTTGTCGCAGACAGCGTCGACAGAGTCATGCGCTGGTGCAGAGGCTGACTTCTCAGTCAGTGTGCAGGCATCACTATGAACCGAGTCTGGCAGCGTCAGAAAGGGCTCAGTTTGGTGGAGCTGATGATAGCTGCTGCGTTGGCTTTGAGCTTGTTATCGATTCTGGTGGTGACAACCAGCCGGCAGCAGCAAATGAGTCGGGAGTCCATGCAGCTGGCTATGTTGCAGCAACAAGGCCAGCTGTTGCTAAACTTGTTACAAAGTGAATTGCAACACATCGGTTTCTGGGCGGGGTTTTCCTTACAGCATATCAATGCCGCTGAGTCTGAGTTCTACTCAGTGCAGGGTGAGTGCGTCAGCCTGCCTGATGATAGTGGTAGCTTTCCGCAAACTGATTTGAAACTGGTTCCTGTGTATGCTGAGTCCGGGGCTGGCAACGGGATTAGTTGCATGGGTCAGGCCGTTGAACACTCGACCGTATTGCAATTTAAACGCCTGGTTGCGCAGCCATTCCAATATCATGAGTTAAAAGATAATCGCTATTACCTGCAGATCCAAGCGTCAGGACTGAAAGTGGTTAATAGCGATACGGCATACAGTGATGCAGATACTGAGTTTTGGCCTTATTTACATCAGCTTTTTTATGTTCAGCAACAGGGAGATATTCCTGTATTGATGCGTAAGCGTCTTATCCGTAGCCAGGCTGGAACGCCCCGCATGCATACCGATTCTGTGATGGATGGTGTTGAAGCTCTGTACGTGGAGTTTGGCGTGGATACCAGCTTGGATGGTCGAGCCAACTTCTTTGCCAGCCCACAACAACTTCAACCGATAGACTGGTATCAGCAGCACAGCCGCATTGTCGCCGTCAGTTATTACTTTATTATCCGCAGCCTGCAAGCTGACCCAAGTTATCACAATGAGCAACTGTACCCAATGGGGCAGTGGAGCTACCAGGCACCGGGTGATCACTATCGGCGGCTGATGCTGCAAAGTACCGTGTATTTTCATAATGTCCATCGGCAACTTCAGGGAGATTAAGATGGCTCATGCCAAGGGATTTGCCTTAATTTCAATACTATTATTAGCCACCGTGATGTTGATTTTGGTGATGTCGATGCTGCACAGCAGCCAACTGAGCCTTCGTATCGCTGATCTGGGGCAGCAGCAATTAATCAGCCGCCAGCAAGCCTGGATGGCACATCAGCAACAGTTGGCTGCGGACCCGGCAATACCATCGGCAGAGTTGGACCCTCGCTGGTGTCCAGCTCGTTTTGCTGCCTGGGAAGGGCAGCAGTTGCACTGCAGTCGTCAGGTGCTCTGGAGTGAGACTGCAAGCACCCCGTTGTTTACCGAGCGGGTGGGCAGTATTCAATTGACGATTGCGTTGAACGAGGAGCTTTTGCATGATTAATGCGTTTCCACTGTGCCTATTGCTGACGGTGTTATGGCCAGGCAGCAGTACTATCGATACACCTTTGCATTGTTTCGAAACGGAGGCAGAGCCATCTGATTACCTGGTGCTAAGTAGCGGCAAGATTTACCGCCAAAGTGCTGCCGGGAAGAGTGTACCAGAGCCTGAATTAATGGCTGATTTAAGTGATTCTGGTTGGCAATTCTCTCCCCTTCATAAAATGGTGCAGAGCTGGTTACCAGTGACGGCCTTTGGCTATCAGCAGCAGTTTGAGCAGCTGATGCTACTGGCGCGGGATCCCGTCAGTCAAGGTGATCAACTGGTCATTGTGCGGCTATTTCCCCAGCAGCACGATGCAGTCTGGCAGTTTGCTGATTTAGCACCTCACCTGGATGATGATGTGCTGGCAGGTGCTGAGTCATCCGGTCAGTCGGTCACCGTGGAGTCGCTATGGCATCAGGTACAAGCAGCTCCTGGGTGGTGGCGGCCTTTGTCTGGTTGGGCTACCCAGTTGCCACAGCTTTATGCAGGTATGTTGTACCTTCCGACCGTAACTGACATGTCGCCAACCGAATGTCCGTCTTACCCATTGGACCTGACCGTTAAAATCATTCATATGCATTCTGGGCATACGACCAGGCCTGATGAGGTTATTGCATTGCAACAAGCGGGGCCGTTGCAATGGCAGTTGCGGCCGACGTCAGAGCAGCAGCTAAGCTTGTGGTTGGTACAGGATGAGGCTGAGTGGCAGCTGGCCCCGGCGTTGCAGCAAATAACCACGGAATGCCTGGATTGTTATCAGACGCTGGAACTGACCGAGTGGCCACAGCAGCTTGAGCTGGCAACCTTCTGGCATGAAGAAGGGGCTTACTGATGCAGAAAAACTGCGGGATCACGTTGATTGAGTTATGTATTGCGCTAGTGATCTTGGCTTTACTGGCAGGAATCGCCTACCCCTCTTATGTTGAGGTGGTGTTGCGCAGCCATCGGGCTGAAGCCAGTGAAACCTTATTGGCTCTGGCCGGGCGGCAAGAGCTGTACTTTGCGGAGTTTCGTTACTACAGCAGTTCACTCAGCTCTCTGGGAGTGACCGAGGCGGTCACACCTTCAGGCCGTTATCAGTTAAGTATGGATGTTGCTTCAGATGGCATGAGTTACCAGTTGGTTGCTGTGGCGGTAGGGGCTCAGGCGGCAGATACCGAATGTCAGTCGTTTAGTTTAAATCATCTGGGTCAACGTAATGAAGGCTTGAGCTATTCAGACAGCTGCTGGCTCTAGGCCGGACACGCACTTTGCAAATAATGTAAACGACTGCGGCCAGCCTGGTTTACTGTCAGACGATAGTGCCAACTCAGCCCGTTACTAGGGCAATAGATAAAACTACCATTCTCAAGCGGACCTAAACTACCATCGCGGCGAAAGCTCAGCTGAGTACGATTGTAGTGCAGTTGATGTGATGGGTGCACGGGGGGCAGTTGGCGAACCAGTTGCCATTGGGTATCTTGCCAGACACTGATTTGAATTGGGCTTTCAGACCAATCGGTTTGGCACTGCCCTTGTTGCAGTGGGCAAAGCCGTACGATACTGGCTTGGCCACTTGCCATAACCCGGGCATAAGCCAGTTGTTGGCTTAGTTCCTTCATATAACTTTGTGCCCGATACTTGTTAATGAAGTGGTGCCAGGCAGGGACGCCAACCGTACTGAAAATGATAATAATCAGCAGCACTACCATCATTTCAATCAATGTCCAGCCACGAACCTGCATTGAATACCTTACAACCATGAAATCATGGTTGTAATTTTGAAGGAATAGATTTAATTCGTCAAATTAAAGTTAAATATTGGTTTTTATTTGTCATAGATGGTCGCTATGGGCTGACGTTTATGCTGCGTTTTCTGGTAAATACTGATTAAACGCTTGCTAATGTCAGTGCTGACCGGCTTTCCTTCCAGAAAATCATCAATATCATCATAATTTAAGCCAAGTGCAGCTTCATCGGCTTTTTGTGGTTGCAGACACTCAAGATCGGCTGTGGGAGTTTTGTGCACCAATTGGCTTGGGGCTCCAAGGTAGCTGGCCACGGCGCGAACCTGGCGCTTACTTAAACCAAATAGTGGTGCTAAATCGCAGGCACCATCGCCCCATTTGGTGTAAAAGCCGGTGATGTTCTCGGCCGAATGATCGGTCCCCAGCACCAGACCACGCAACAAGCCAGCCAGATGGTACTGGATCACCATCCGGGTGCGAGCTTTCACATTGCCTTTACTGAAATCAACCTTCAACTCATCATCGATGGTTAGCCCTACTGCAGCCAGAGCGCTGGAGGTGGCCTGATGAATCGCATCAGCACCAGGTTGAACATTGATGCTAAGTGCCTGGGTTGGTTTGATGAAGTCCAATGCCAGTTGTGCTTCTTCCTCATCGGCCTGCGTAGCGTAGGGCAGCCGTACGGCAATAAATTGGTACTGGTTAGGCGATGATGCATTCAACTTATCGACGGCCAACTGCGCCAGGCGTCCGCAGGTCGTCGAGTCGACACCACCGCTAATGCCAAGTACCAGTGAACTCATGCCTGAAGCTTGCAATTGACGTTTGATAAAGTCAACACGCCGGCGTACTTCCTGCTCGGGGTCAATAGACGGTTGAACACGCATCTCTGCAATTATTTGCTCTGGGGTCATGATTGTTTTCCTGAGTTCAGGTTACTTGGATTTAGGGTTAATGCTATCATAGAGTACCAATCTGTTCAGGTGTTTGGATGCATGAAAAAAATTGAAGCAATCATTAAACCATTCAAATTAGATGATGTTCGGGAAGCTTTAGCCGAAATTAATATCACCGGCATGACGGTGACTGAGGTTAAAGGGTTTGGTCGACAAAAAGGGCATACGGAGTTGTACCGCGGTGCTGAATACATGGTCGATTTCCTACCGAAAGTGAAGCTGGAAATTGTGGTGAGCGATGACCAGGTTGAGCGTTGCCTTGAGGCTATTACCAAAACAGCGCATACCGGCCGCATTGGCGATGGTAAGATTTTCGTGCTGGATGTGGGCCGGGTGATCCGAATCCGCACCGGCGAGGAAGATGAAGAAGCCATCTGATACAGTCATCAGCCTGTGGTTGTTTGTCAG
>JAIUMG010000064.1 GCA_022565655.1 Alkalimonas sp. | reverse complement strand
GTCAAGCCAACGGATGTGGTGTTGTATGGCTTTGGCCGGATTGGTCGCTTGTTAGCCCGGCTGATGCTGGAACGCTCAGGCCCCAGCAGCAAGCTGCGCTTGCGTGCCATCGTGGTTC
Source organism: Alkalimonas sp. (assembly GCA_022565655.1). GTDB lineage: Bacteria > Pseudomonadota > Gammaproteobacteria > Enterobacterales > Alteromonadaceae > Alkalimonas. Next base: position 12,458 of record JAIUMG010000064.1, on the reverse strand, counting down.
GTGGTGGTAAAGATGGTGATTTGGAAAAACGTGCCAGTCTGTTACGCCGTGACTCTATCCATGGCTTGTTTAACGGTAGCATCACGGTGGATCACGAAAATCAGGGCATTAAAGCCAACGGCACCTTTATTAAAGTGATCTATGCCAATTCACCTGCAGATGTTGATTACACTCAGTACGGCATTCAGGATGCATTGGTGGTGGACAACACTGGCGTCTGGAAAGACGACAAAGCTCTGGCCATTCACTTTGAGTCCAAAGGGACTGCCAAAGTGCTGTTAACTGCACCAGCCAAAGGTGAGGTGCCGAATGTAGTGTATGGGGTGAATCATGAGATGATTCTACCCGAGCAAAAAATTGTTTCAGCGGCCAGCTGCACCACCAATGCCATTACGCCGGTATTAAAAGCCCTGAATGATGAGTATGGTATTCGCAACGGTCATGTTGAAACCGTGCATTCTTATACCAACGATCAAAACCTGATTGATAACTTTCACAAAGCCGACCGTCGTGGCCGCGCAGCACCATTGAATATGGTTATTACTTCAACGGGTGCAGCCAGCGCCGTCGCCAAAGCTTTGCCTGAATTGGCTGGCAAGTTGACCGGCAATGCCATTCGAGTGCCAACACCCAATGTTTCATTGGCTATTTTGTCACTGAACCTGGCAAAACCCACCTCGGTGGATGATTTGAATGGCTACCTGCAGAAAACAGCATTATTCTCTGATCTGCAAGACCAAATTGACTATTCCAGCTCCACTGAAATCGTCTCGTCGGATCTGGTCGGTTCAAGGTATGCAGGGGTGGTAGACTCACAGGCTACTATTGTGGATGGTGACCGCTGCGTCTTGTACGTTTGGTACGATAATGAGTTTGGTTACAGTGTTCAAGTGACCCGGGTGATGAACGAAATGGCTGGTATCAAGTACCCAACCTTACCATTAAGCCGCTAAGCACGAACAAATTGCTAAAAAAACAACCCCCTGGTTTTTCCAAGCCAGGGGGTTGTTTTTTGCCAGGCAGCCAAGTGTGCAACTTGCATTCCGTTTTAAGGCAAAATTTGATGCAAAAAATGAGTAGATTCTTTTTTCTGTAATTCTTCTGTCACATCAGCCTGTTAGTGATGGCAGCCATAATATGGCAAAAAATGGAGTTGAACCTTTGCAGCAGATCCCCTATCTATTAATGGCGGACTGAATAAAGTTATTCAGTGTTGTCATCACAAATGATTGAGGAAGACTGCCGTATGAAAAGACAAAAACGTGATCGTCTTGAGCGTGCTCACGCACAAGGTTACCGGGCTGGTGTGACTGGCCGTTCTAAAGAAATTTGTCCCTATCAAAATCTCGATATTCGTTCCCAGTGGCTAGGAGGCTGGCGAGAAGCCATGGAAGACCGTGGAGGCGGCCTCTTTAATAAAGCGATGTAAATACAATCTTAAGTTCAATTCAATCCTTTCATAAATTAACAAGCCCCGAAATTGGGGCTTGTGGCGTTTTAACAGCTTGTTTTTTTGAATCAGAAGCTGCTGGTATCGGTGAATAAGCCGACTTTCAAATCTTTTGCTGTGTAAATTTCACGGCCATCAACGCTGACTGAGCCATCGCCAATTCCCATAAAGAGTTTGCGCTTGATCACGCGCTTCATGTTGATACGATAGGTCACTTTCTTGGCGCTGGGTAAGATTTGGCCAGTGAACTTCACTTCACCCACGCCTAACGCCCGACCTTTGCCCGGGCCACCTGACCAGCCTAAGAAGAAGCCAACCAACTGCCACATTGCATCCAGGCCTAAACAGCCAGGCATAACCGGGTCACCCTGAAAGTGACAGGCAAAGAACCAAAGTTCTGGGGTGATATCAAGCTCAGCAATGATTTCACCCTTGCCGTATTCGCCACCTTCATCAGAAATATGTACAATACGATCCATCATCAGCATCTGATCGATGGGGAGTTGGCTGTTGCCCGGTCCAAATAATTCACCACGGCCACAGGCAATTAAATCTTCTTTTGTAAAGCTATTCTTCATCATGTATGTTGAGTCCATTTGTACCACGAGTAATTTCTGAAGGGAGCTTAGCGAACACTTGTACGCCAAGCAAGTCCGATTAGTGAAAAACACGAGAATCACCGTCATGTTTTCTTTCGAGGTGCCGCATGAATGAGCAGGACAAACAAGCACTCAGTAATGCCGAAAAGCAGCGACGTTACCGGGAACGTCAAAAGGAAGCGGGTAAAAAGGAGCTTCGCGGGTATCTAACAGCCGAAGCAATGGCATGCTATCAGGATATTCAGCAAAAAACGGATTGGAATGACAGTACCATCGTCAGCAATGCCATTCGGTTGATGTATGCAGCCCACAAGTGTGGCCAGGTTGGTTTGTTAAATGCCTGGCTGCGAGAGCATGACCGCTAAACAAGCCCAGACGCTTAAATCTGCATCTTAAGGTGACGTGGGTCTACAGTCTGAAGCCTTTGTCCTTTATAATAGCCAGCATACACTCAAGCACACTTACTGAACAAAGCGGGCAGCAATGATTTTATTTGTACGGGATTTAACGGTCATCGATTTTTCTTACCTGTGTCCTGAGCGAGGCATGCTGGGCGAGAGCCTGATCGTCGATGTTGAGTTGCATGGCGAACTGGATGAAGCCTCCATGGTGTTCGATTTTGGCTTGGTAAAAAAAGTCATTAAACAAGTGATCGATCAGAGCCTTGATCATGCTCTGGCCTTGCCATCGCAATTTGCGGGCTGTCAGTTGACGCGAGCCGATGATCACCTTGCTGTCCATTTCAGCAGTGAGCGTGGGCTTATTCAAGTAGCGGGCCCAGCCTGTGCCTTCGCCTTATTACCCGCTGAGCAGATAAACTATGAGTCGATTGATGCTTTTTTACAGCAGCAACTAACAGGGCACTTACCAGATAATGTTACTGCCATTCACTTTACCTTGCGCCCGGAGCAGAGTCAGGGGTTCTATTATCATTATAGCCATGGCCTGAAGAAGCACGATGGCAATTGCCAACGCATCGCACATGGGCATCGCTCTACCATTCAGATCTATCAGAATGGCATGTTATCACCACGTTTAAATAAATTCTGGGCAGAGCGCTGGCAAGATATCTATCTGGTGACAGAAGAAGACTTGTGTCAGCCTGAGCAATTGCAATGGTTAACCCCAGTAGCCAATTCATTGCATTCCCAGTATGACGCGGGCCAGGGGCATTTTGAAATCAGCCTGCCGGTAGAGCACTGTGAAATTGTGCCATGCGATACCACGGTTGAGTGTTTAGCCGATTACATTGCCGCTCAGTTAAAATTACTGGATCCAGCACAACAATTTAAGGTCGTTGCTTATGAAGGGGTGGGTAAAGGCGCTATTGCCAGCGCTTAGTTTGCTAATCGCCAGTCAGGCTTTAGCCGAGGGTGGACAAAGCACCATTGAATTAAGTGGCACTGAATCAACCGTCAAACTCGCCGGGGAGCTGACTCAGGGCAGCTTGATCCGTGGACGGGCCCCGGCTGACAGTCAGGTCTGGTTTAATGATAAGCCGTTGCCTGTCGCACCGGGTGGACAATTTGTGTTTGGCATTGGCCGGGATGCGCCGCTGCAGCATGAATTAACCGTCCAGCATTCTGGCGGTACAGATACCTTTGCTCTGCAGTTTAGCGCTCGTAGTTACGATATTCAGCATGTGGAAGGGGTTGCCCAGCGGTATGTATCCCCGCCGCCGGAGGTTCTGGCACGCATTCGTCAGGACAGCGTTGCTGTACGTCAGGCCCGCACTGTGCAATCAGAGCTAAGCTATGTGTTTGAACAGCCAGTGTGGCCGGCTTATGGTCGCATCAGTGGGGTTTATGGCAGCCAACGTGTATTTAATGGTGAACCTCGCAACCCTCACTTTGGCCTGGATATTGCCGCACCAATCGGCTCCCCGGTTTATGCTCCTTTGTCTGGTGTTGTCACCTTAGCCAAAGATCTGTATTACTCAGGCTTAACGCTGATCGTGGATCACGGCTATGGCGTCAGCTCAACGCTGATGCATCTGGATGCATTTCATGTCGAGGTTGGCGATAAAGTGGAGCAAGGCCAGTTGGTCGCTGATATGGGCGCTACAGGCCGGGTGACCGGCCCACATCTGGATTGGCGAATAAACTGGCAGCAGGAACGACTGGACCCAGCGTTACTGATGCCAGAGGCTGCGCCTCCGGCTCATCAGCCCTGAGCGTTTCGCTCCCCTTGAGCGCTACTTAACTCTGGCGGCTTGGCAAACAAGGGCGCCACTGTGTAAAGCGCTCAGAGTTGGACACCGATAGCTGAGCAACCTGTTGTGGAGCCGGAGCCAGATGGATGGAGCGCTCGATGCAACGGTCACGCCGGAATAACTGCACTGGCAGCGCCTGCTGCTGTGGTAAGCGTAACAGCAACTCAGCAATACTCTCAGCAGTGAGCCGATAGCCCGACAGCGCCAATAACTCATCGCCGACCATCAGCCCTGCCTGGTGGGCCGGGCCGCCATGATAAACCGCAGTTAAGGTTAAACCAGCATTGGATGCTTTGTATTGTGCGCCTAACCAGCTGCCTTCATAGGGGGCTTGGTTGCCGGCCAGATCATCCGGACGAGTGACCGAGCGGAAGGTCAATTCAAGACCTAATAACGGCAGAAAGTCGGCCAGGGGAATATCCATCGCCTGCTGAGTCCAGCAGGTCAGTTGCTCGCTGAGTTCGTCAAGCTGCCACTGCAGCAAGATTTGCTGCACCGCATCATCAGGGGTACCGGTCGCCTGATACTGTTGCCACATCTGCTGCATTAGCTCTGCCAGAGAGCGGCCTTGTTGATGCAAAGCCGCGTCCAGTGCCAGTGCCACTAAGGAGCCTTTGGCATAATAACTACTCACCGCATTGACGGCATTTTCATCTTGCTTATAAAACTTGGTCCAGGCATCAAAGCTGCTATCCGTCAATGATTGCACGGTATTGCTCGGGTTACGCGTGACCCTGGTGATAGTTTTCTCCAGCACCTTTAAGTAGTTCTCCTGGTCAATCAAGCCACTGCTGAATAATGCCTGATCATCAAAGTATGAGGTGAAGCCTTCGTATATCCATAACTGCCGGCAGTATTGCTCAGCGGCCAATTGGTATGGATGAAAATCTGCTGGTTTCAGGCGTTTCACCCACCAGGTGTGCAGATATTCATGGCTGCACAGCCCTAAAAAGGTTTGGTAGCCTTCTGGGATAGCTGCTGCTTCTGAGCTGTGCTGAACAGCCGGAAAGTCATAGCGACTGCATAGCAACAGAGTTGATGCGCAATGCTCCAGCCCGCCATAGCCAGAATCAGTGACCCAGCATAAAAACCAGTATTCGGTTAAATCTGCTGGCAATTCACCGAACAGCTGACGCTGTTGTTGACAGATCCGCTCCAGGTCATCGGTGATCCGGGTTTGATCGGTCAGGTTGTTGCCGCTGATCACCAGATAGTGTGGCCGCTCATCCAGCGTAAACTCGGTGATGTTAAAAATTCCCATTAGGATGGGGCTGTCGATCAACTGTTGGTAATGCTCTGCCTGATAATCACCAAACTGCAGCCGCTCTGTTGACCCAGCGCGTGGCAGGGCGGTGGCTACCCGCCATAATGCTGCATCGGCGTCAGTTGGTTGCACCAGAGTCAACTGATGGGGCTGATCTTCATAACCTGCCACTGACAAACAAAGACAGGCTGGGTTCAGAATCGCCACTTCATCATCAATATAAGCTGCACGAACAGAGCGATCAAAAGCATACAGGCTGTACTTGACCCGCACGGGCTGGTTTCGATGCGCTAGTTGCCAACTTTGTTTATCCTGTTTTTCCAGCGCTAACAAGCCGGTTGAATCGCTAGCCGTTATACTGACAATATTGCGGGCAAAATCGCGGATCATGTAGCTACCCGGTATCCACGCGGGTAAGCTAAGTTGCAGTGGCTCGTTGCTGAATGGTGTGACGGTTAATTCGATCTCGATAAGATGCGCCGCCAGGTCGGTGCATCGAAGCTGGTATTGGATTGCTGCCTTCATATATACTGAAGCCTCTTTCTATTTATCACTAACGTATTGTATCACGAGAAGGAAACATCATGGCTGAGGAAACTATTTTCAGTAAAATTGTGCGTCGTGAAATCCCGGCTGACATTGTCTATCAGGATGAGCTTGTCACCGCATTTCGTGACATCAACCCACGTGCACCTACGCACATTCTGATTATTCCCAATACGCTGATCCCGACAGTCAACGATGTAACCGCTGAGCACGAGGCGGCTTTGGGGCGCTTGTTTACGGTGGCCCGCAAGATTGCAGCCGAGCAGGGGATTGCTGAAAATGGCTATCGCTTAATCGTCAACTGCAACCAACATGGTGGTCAGGAAGTTTACCACATTCATATGCACCTGGTGGGTGGCCATGCGCTTGGGCCTATGTTGAGTGTTTAGTGTTCAATGTTTTATGCATTGGTCATACTGATACAATTTAATCTAATTTATCGATTTGGAATAACCCACTGTGAATCAAGATGCTCTAATCGCCAAACGCATGCAACATGCTATTACCCGGGTCACCCGGACTGTGTTTCCAGGCCGAACCAATCATCATAATACCTTGTTTGGTGGTGAAGCTCTGGCCTGGATGGATGAAGCCGCTTTCATTGCCGCCACGCGCTTTTGCCGTAAACCCTTAGTGACCGTATCTTCCGATCGTGTCGACTTTAAAGAGTCAATCCCGGCAGGGACTTTGGTTGAACTGGTGGCGAAAGTGGATCATGTCGGGCGAACCAGTATCAAAGTTCAAGTCGACATTTTTTTAGAGCATATGTACGAGGATGATCAGCATAAAGCCATTTCCGGCAGCTTTACCTTTGTCGCCTTAGGGCCGGATCGTAAACCGGTCCCGGTACTGTCAGGTTTCACAGAGTAACCTAAGTGATTGGCAAGCCAACTTGACATTGTTAACAAAATAGCTAGTCTGGTATTACCAGTGCTTTTCAGGATGTTGCGATGAAGTCAGCTCAACAATGGTTTGCAGAGTATGCTGTCAGCCACCAGAACCCGGTGAATAAACTAATTCATTGGGTAGCCGTGCCTACTATTTATGCCTGTGTCTTTGGCTTGTTGTGGTCGATCCCTATGCCTTTTTCTGGCTTGGCTGAAAATGACATCAACTGGGCGATGCTGGTGTGCTTACCCGTGCTGATTTTTTACTTCACCTTATCCTTTGCCATCGGAGCAGGTATGACTTTAGTCACCGCTTTGGTGTTTACACTGCTGCGTTGGCATGAACTTTCATTAGACTGGGGGCTTTGGCTCAGTAGTTTGGTGCTGTTTGTGCTGATGTGGGTATTTCAATTTATTGGCCACCATATTGAAGGCAAAAAACCATCCTTTTTACAAGACCTGTCGTTCCTGTTGATTGGCCCCGCCTGGCTGCTAAGCTTTATTTTGCAAGCATTTGGGATTCGTTATCAGAAACAATGCGACTAATGTCGGCTTAGGCAAGTTCAACTGGTATTCACTGCCGTTGGGCTCAGGTATAATTTAGCTATGATGTTGTAATCCGGCCTTCACCTTGTTTAAAAACATAGACGACCACAATCAGCAATTTTGGATCTTGCATACCTTGGGATGGATTGGCTTTGCAGTTGTTCATTACCTGGGGTCGCTGGTTCATGAAATGCGTGATGCCTACTTAATGGTGGTGGCGCTTGATGCCTATGTTGGTTGGTTGCTAACCATTCCTTTGCGTTACATTTATCAGCGAGCCTGGTCATGGCATCCTTTAAAAATGGTATTGACTGTTTTGCTGTTGGCAACACTGGTCGCGGTGCTCTGGACTATTGTTAAAAACTACAGTTACTGGGAAATCTACCGCCATGGTTTCCAACCGAAAAATCTCAGTTGGCTGCAACAGTATTTACGCCATACCCCGGTATCGTTCTATGTTATTTTGAGCTGGAGTGGCATGTATTTTGGCATTAAATACTACCAGACCCTGCAACGCGAGAAACAAAAACTGCTGACAGCAACCAACCGGGCGCATGAAGCCCAGTTAAAAATGTTGCGCTATCAATTAAACCCGCACTTTTTATTCAATACGCTGAACGCAATTTCAACACTGGTACTGACCAACGAAAACAATACGGCCGAAAAAATGGTCACGCGGTTAAGCGATTTTTTGCGTTACTCGCTGTACAAAGATCCGATTAAAAAAGTTCCTTTACAGCAAGAGGTCATTGCAGCACGCTTATACCTTGAAATTGAAAAGGTCCGTTTTTCAGAGCGACTTCAGGTTGACTTTGAAATCTCGGAGGATGCCAGCCAGGCACTGGTGCCCAGCCTGATTTTACAGCCTTTAATCGAGAATGCGATTAAGTATGCAGTGGCCACCCAAATTGATGGCGGGCATATTACCATTTCAGCGAAAAAATTTGGCCATGACTTATTGCTTGAAGTCGCTGATAATGGCCCTGGGGTCACCTTAGATGATGGCTTGCCAAAATCAGAACACAGCGGTGTAGGTCTGGTGAATACCCGTGAACGCTTAGCTGCATTGTACGATCATAATTTTTCGTTAGTGCTGACGCACAACGACCCACAGGGCTTAAAAGTGAATATACGCCTGCCCTATGAACTTGAAGTGACGGATTAAAACATGCTTAAGGTACTCGTGATTGATGATGAGCCACTGGCCCGCAAAGGGATGAAGTTCCGGCTTGGTAGTTTTACTGAGCTGGATATCGTGGCGGAGTGCGGCAATGGTAAAGAAGCGCTCGAGGCCATTGAGCAACATCAGCCAGACTTGATCTTTTTAGACGTCGAAATGCCAGGGATGGATGGCTTTGCTGTGCTTGAGCAGTTAAAGCAAATGGACGTACCAATGCCTTATGTGATTTTTGTCACGGCCTATGATCATTATGCCTTGGCTGCGTTTGATGTGAATGCCATCGATTACGTACTGAAACCTGTTGAAGCCGAGCGGCTTAGCGCGGCTATCAGCAAGGCTATTCAAGCCATTGAAAGCAAAGATGATCATAAACATAAAAGCCAGCTGGCTGAAGTGGTCTCCCGCTTAACAGGCGATACGCCAGCCACCATACTTGAGCGCTTGGATAAGTCAGAGCCGGTTGTCGATTCACGTTTCCCAGAGGCCATTAGCATCAAAGACAGTGGTGAAATTACCCGTGTACTGGTGGTTGAAATCGACTGGGTTGATGCCGCGGGCGATTACATGTGCATCCATACCAAAGATGGCCAAACGCACATTTTACGTAAAACCATGAAAGAGCTTGAGCAAGAGCTGGACCCTCGGTTGTTTGTCCGGGTTCACCGCTCAGCTATTGTGAATGTAAATACCATTGTCAAACTGCAGATGCTGCCCAATGGCGAGCATCAACTGGTGCTAAGCAACCAACAAACCATCAAAGTCAGTCGTAGTTACAAAGATCGCGTTAAACAGGTGTTTAAAGCCAGTTGAGTGATGCAGGCTTTAAAGTCACCTGATCTTTAATCACTGGCGACCTGTTGCTGCCACTCCAGCAAATAAGGGTCAATTTTTTTCTTGCGGTTGCCGGTTAATTCTAAAGGAAATAATCCGGCCTGATGGTTGATTTCACCTGCCATCATCAAATGGGCACCTTGCATTAGCTGCTCGACCGCAAAAGCGCCCAGCTTGGTTGCCAGTATACGATCGGCTCCAACGGGGGAGCCACCGCGCTGGATATGTCCAAGTACGCACGCCCGACACTCAATACCTGTTGCTTCAGTCAGTTCGGCGGCTAAAGCAGTACTGCCGCCTGGGTAACAATGCTCGGCCATCACGATAATATAACTGCTCTTGCCTTTAATCAGCTGGGCATGCTGGATAGGCCGGATCACTGAGTCGAGTTTACCGGCTTTCAAAGTGCCAAGCTCCGGGCAGATAATTTGTTCAGCACCGCAGGCGATACCTGCTGATAAGGCAATAAAGCCACTATGTCGGCCCATTAACTCCACCAGAAAAATGCGTTCGAAGGCATCTGCGGTATCGCGAATTTTATCAATTGCATCGAGCGCAGTATCAATCGCAGTGGCGTAGCCAATGGTTGAGTCGGTCCCATCGACGTCGTTATCAATGGTACCGGGCAGACCAATCAATTGCCCTTTGTAAAATGGCGCGATGGCCATGGTGCCACGAAAGCTGCCATCACCGCCAATGACCAACAACGCATCCAGTTGCAGCTCATGCAAGGTACTTGCCGCAGTTCTGGCGACTTCTTCGGTTTGCAGGGCAGGGCAACGGGCACTTTTCAAAATGGTGCCGCCTAGTTGAATGATGTGCTGCACATGATAGGGCAGCAAGGTTTTGTATTCAGCCTCAATCAAGCCATTAAAACCATGAGAAAAGCCAATCACCTCAATTTCATGAGCAGCAGCGGTTAATACCACGGAGCGAAGACAGGCATTCATGCCTGGAGCATCACCGCCTGAAGTGAGGACACCAATACGTTTTATTCTCGCCATGAAGCACTCCATTGATCATTGATCATTGATTGTGTTTGATTGAACCACGATACTGCCAGTGTAGCAAAGATAGACTGGCATCAGGTTGATCCTGCGCAAGCTCAAACAAGTAAATACTGAGACGAAAGCAGAAGACATTGCCTGCTGGATCAGTGAAAATGCCTAGTAATCATTTTGGCAGAGTGATTGCCCGGTATGACACTATATGGGCTTGCTCAGGCCAGGCCCTTCTCACGGACAGTATTTTCGGAACAGCTTACTATGCATCAAGCCTCAGGCCGGGCTGCTCTCGGCTTTTTCCTGGCATTAACCACAGCCGTGCTTTGGGGAATACTTCCTATTGCTTTAAAAATACTGCTTGAGTTTATGACCGCCAGTACCTTAACAGCCATACGCTTTCTTGTTGCCGCAGCCATGGTTGGCGGCTGGCTTTGGTGGCGCAATCAACTTCCCAATTTACGTTTATTAAACCGACAGGGTATGTGGTTGTTGATGGTTGCGATCATCGGTTTATTGGCAAATTACTTAATGTATATGTCCGGCTTAGCTTATTTAACCGCCGAAACCGGGCAATTGCTGATCCAGTTAGCACCATTCTTAATGATGATAGGTGGTGTTCTGCTGTTTAAAGAGCGCTTACTGTTTTGGCAAAAAATAGGCGCTTTGGTTTTAGTCAGTGGCTTACTGCTATTCTTCAATGAACGTTTATTTACACTGTTTGAGCAAGCGAACCATGAAAGTCTCGGCTTGTTGCTGATTATTGGAGCCGGTATTACCTGGGCAGCTTATGCTTTGGCGCAAAAACAACTCTTGGTGCATTACAGCTCAAAACAGATCATGTATGTGATCTACGTGGCCGGTGTTATTGCATTCGTTCCGCTATCGGATTTCTCGCCGTTATTACAGCTGACAGGCTGGCACTGGTGGCTTTTACTGTTTTGTTGTTTAAATACCGTTATAGCCTACGGCGCTTTTGCCGAAGCACTGCACCATTGGGAAGCCTCGAAAGTCAGTGCGGTGCTTGCCATAACACCTTTGGTCACTATTGTACTGGCCAATGTGCTTGCCTGGATAAATACCGACTGGATCACACCAGAGCCCTTAAACCTTCTGGCATGGCTTGGTGCTCTGATGGTTGTGGCCGGCTCTATGACAACAGCGTTATCACCATTGTGGGTGAGTTACACAGCAAAACGCCGCAGTGCAAAGCTGCGGCGTTTTGAATAAAAAGCGTTGTGGATTACGGTTACTTAACCTGAACCACTTTGCAGGTATTGGAAGCGCCTACGGTTTCCATTTGATCGCCATGTGTCAGGATCACCAGGTCGCCACTTTTCAATTCAGCAGCTTTGGCAATGCATTGAATGGCTGCATGCGATAACTCATTGGTCGCAATAGCACGGGTATCAAAGAAAGCAGGGTAGACCCCTCGGTACAACGCCATTTTATTCAGTGTTTTCTGATGCCGTGACAAGGCAAAAATTGGCTGCGTCGAGGTAATACGCGACATCAGTTTGGCGGTGTAGCCCGACTCAGTCAATGCGATAATAGCTTTTACACCAGGTAAATGATTGGCGGCATACATGGCTGACATGGCAATGGTTTCACTGACTTCGGTAAAGGTCATATCCATACGATGTTTAGATACTTTTACACTGGGGTGTTTCTCGGCACCAATACAAACCCGAGCCATAGCATCGACTGTTTCAGTTGGAAAATCACCAGCCGCTGTTTCCGCAGAAAGCATGACTGCATCGGTACCATCAAGCACCGCATTGGCGACATCCATCACTTCAGCCCGGGTCGGCATTGGGCTTTCTATCATCGACTCCATCATCTGAGTGGCGGTAATCACAATACGATTTAACTGCCGGCTGCGTGAAATAATGCGCTTTTGCTGGCCAACCAGCTCAGCATCGCCAATTTCAACACCTAAATC
>JAIUMG010000063.1 GCA_022565655.1 Alkalimonas sp. | reverse complement strand
ATCGTCATAAGCCACCACATCTTTCATCCCTTGCTGTAAGAAACGATTAATCGCCGGCATCATGGCAACCGCTTTATCTAATAATGGGTCACTGCCTTTCACATAAGCACCGATGGAAATGAGATCTTTGCTTTGCTGAAAACTGGCATACAGCTGCTTTAGCTGTCGCGCCATAAGCTGATGTTCCATACTGGTGACGGCAGGCATCACCCGGCTAATCGACTGCTCAATATCCACCGCTGGGAAATGGCCACTGTCAGCCAGCTTGCGTGATAGTACAATATGGCCATCCAAAATGGCACGCGAGGCGTCGGCAATGGGGTCCTGCAAATCGTCTCCTTCAGACAATACCGTGTAAAAACCGGTAATAGAGCCTTTGCCTGCAGCCCCATTGCCAGCCCGTTCCACCAAAGCTGGTAACTTGGCAAACACAGAGGGTGGGTACCCTTTGGTCGCAGGTGGCTCACCGATGGCCAGAGCAATTTCACGCTGCGCTTGGGCGTAGCGGGTAATGGAGTCGATCAGCAGCAACACATCCAAGCCTTGCTCACGGAAGTACTCTGCAACCTGTACCGCCGTTTCACAGCCCTTTAAACGCATCACCGGTGATACATCCGCCGGAGCGGCCACCACCACAGAACGCGCCCGGCCTTCTTCTCCCAGAATTTCGTCAATAAACTCTTTGACCTCACGACCCCGCTCACCGACCAACCCGACGACGATGACATCAGCGGCAGTGCCTCGGGTCATCATACCAAGCAACACACTTTTACCGACACCACTGCCGGCAAACAAGCCCATACGCTGGCCTTTACCTACGGTAAGCACACTGTTGATGGAGCGAACGCCAACATCCAGCGGTGTTTTAATCGGTTGCCGTTGCAGTGGGTTGATAGGTACTTTTCGGTTGCTGGCATAAGTCGTGGTGACTATCGGACCTTTGCCATCCAGTGGATTGCCGCTGCCATCAATCACCCGACCAAGTAAATCCATCGTAAGCGGCACACCTTTGTCGTGCAGTACCGGCGTGACTTTCGCTCCCGGAACCACACCTGATACATCATCTTTAGGCATTAAATAAATACGTTCACCTGAAAACCCGACCACTTCAGCCAGCAAGGTTCCCTGAGCCGTTTCAACTTCGCAGCTTTGGCCGATCGCAGCGCTGCAACCAATGGCTTCCAGCGTCAAGCCGACCACCCGCACTAACCGGCCAGAAACTGACGGGCGAGTAATGCGAATGAACTCTTGCTGCCGAGCCAGACGCTGAACCAAAGGGCTGGCCATTACGACTCTCGCTCTGTTGGCTCAGCGTCTTGCTGCTGAATAAAGTGAGCCAGGCTGGTTTCGATGCGTTGTTCAAGTGAACGGTCAACGGCTGAGGTATCCGTTTCCAGTTTGCATCCTCCCCGGCTAATGGTTGGCTCTGCCAACAGAGTCCAGTGGCGTTGTGCAATCTGTTCCTGACTAAAATGCTGTTCAATAATGGCCAGATCATCAGGGTGAAATTTAATCCGAATGTGCTCTTTTTGTAAGGGTAAGGCTTCTGTCGCTTGCTGCAATGCCTGTAACACCACCTGCTCATTAGTCTGCACCTCTGTCTGCAGCACGGCTTTGGCCATAGCCAGAGCTAATGTCACCAGTTGGTGCTCCACTTGCTCATCAAGTTGCTTTAACGGCTGCTGCAAGTTGTCAAGCATAGTCTCCAGGTCATTCAGTTGCTGCTCAATCAGCTGCTGGCTCTCTTCAAGGCCTAGCTTTTTTCCTTCAGCTAAACCTTGTTTGGTGCCATCTTCCTGACCTTGCTGCCGACCTTCCTCGTAGCCTTTGGCAAAACCATCTTCTTTTCCCTCCGAAAACCCTGCTTCATAGGCTTGCTGTCGAAGTTGCTCCATGTCTTCAGCTGTCAAAGGTTTGACGTCCAAGTCCTCGTCATCTTCCTCTGGCACTTCAGCAACACCTTTCTCTGGCAAGGTTTTATTCAAGGCATTGGTTCTTTCAGACTTGCGCATATCGGAAGTCATATCCGGAGTTGACCACTCCTTTAACTGCTCCAGAGTTTCTGCATCAGGAGAAAACGGTCGTTTATAACGAAACTGGTCCGGACTCATAGCCACCTCAGTACTGACTTATCAGAGGAAGTCATCACCACCGCCACCACCAAGCATAATTTCACCTGCATCAGCAAGACGACGAGCGGTTGCAAGAATTTCTTTTTGCGCAGCTTCCACATCGCTGACACGAACAGGCCCCATAGCCTCCAGATCATCGCGCAACAATTCACCTGCACGCTTCGACATATTGGCAAATATTTTCTCTTTCAGGCCATCATCGGCACCTTTCAGTGCTTTCATCAGAACCTCTTGCTCTACTTCACGAAGCAGCGTTTGAATGCCACGATCCTCAACATCGATCAGGTTTTCAAACACAAACATCAGATCCTGGATTTGCTGAGCCATTTCTTCATCATTTTCACGGATTGAATCAATCAACTGACCTTCAATATTGGTATCCAGGTAGTTCAAAATATCTGCCGCGGCTTTCAAGCCGCCCATTTTGGCAGTTTGAGCACCAGCCTGACCGGCAAACTGTTTTTCCATAATTTCATTCAACTCTTGCAACGCTGCGGGTTGCACCTCTTCCAGGTTGGCAATACGCATGGTGAGATCCAAACGGACTTTCTCCGAAAACTGCGACAAAATTTCCGCCGACTGCTCCGGAGCCAGATAAGACAACACGATCGTTTGGATCTGAGGGTGCTCGTTGCGAATAATATTCGCCACCTGCTTTGAATCCATCCATTTCAGCGAGTCCAGGCCTTTGGCGCTGCCCCCCTGCACAATCTGATCAATCAGGTTGGCCGCTTTCTCTTCACCCAATGCAGCATTAAGTGCCCGCTTAATAAACTCCTCACTTTGGAAACCAATAGTGCTAAAGTTTTGTATTTGTTCAATAAAAAGCCGATGCACCGCTGAAATCTTAGCCTGGTTCAGATCCGTCATCTGTGCCATGGCCGAGCCAACCTTTTGCACCTGCTTTGGTTCCAGGTGCTTCAGGATTTGAGCTGCATCCTCCTCTGATAAGCTCAGCAATAAGATGGCGGCTTTTTCCACGCCATCCAGTTTGCCAACATCAAAGGTTGGTTTTTCTTCAATTTCAGTCATCTTCTTCCAACCAATTTCTTACCACCAGGGCTGATAACTCAGGCTCATTTGCGACCAGCGCACGAACCGCCTTCAATAGATCTTCATCACCATGTAAGTCGGGCAACATTAAGGTGCCATCTTCCGAGAAACCAACAGCCGACTCATCAAAGCTTGATTTGAGCATGTCGATGGTGTCATCACCTAAATCAAGCCCACCAAGCGCATCTTCATCATACGCATCTTTGGTATCTTCAGGATAGATCAATTTCTTCAGCATGGGGCGAACCACAGACAGGATAAGTACAATAATCACCAAGCCTGCAATCACCAGACGCACCAAACGGATAAACCAATCTTCTTGATAAAAATACACCGTATCCGCGGGTTCCATTTCCATTCTGGTAAAGGGAACAGACACCACCTCAATGGTGTCACCGCGCTGCACATCGAAACCAATACTGCCTTGCAGCAAACGGCGTATATTGGCGATCTCTGCCTGAGTTCGTGGTTGCGGCTCAGGCTCGCCTTCAGCATTCACACCAGGCCGGTAATCAACCGCCACAGATACACTCAAACGGCGGATCACACCCGACTGCTGCGACGTATGACTAATGGTGGTATCCAGCTCATAATTGCGGGTGGTTTCTTTATGATTTCGGCCAGGCACGACGGGCTGCGCGCCGCCCCCGGTTGCTTGTTCCGGTATAGCCGATGGCATGGGTGGCTGGTTCGACAAAGCGCCGGGAATGCCGCCACTTAATCCACCAACACTGTTTTCTTCAATACTCATTTCACTGCGAATAGCCGGCAGATCCGGGTTGAACCGCTGCTGAGTTTGCTCCAGCGTGGTGAAATCCATCACCAAATCAACCTGGGCCGTATAATTGCCATGACCAAGTACTGGCATCAGGATCGAATCAATTTTATTGCGGTATTCTTCTTCTCTGGAGCGTTCTATTTCGTATTCACGACGCTTTCTTGCTGAGGTGGCATCCTGAGAACCACTATTCAGCAGACGGCCATTTTGATCAGTCACCGTAACACGGGATGGCTCCAGGCTCTGAACGGCCGACGCCACGATATCGACAATCGCATCCACTTCGCTGTCACGGATCACCCGACCACCACGAGCGGTAAGCAAAACGGTTGCTGAGGGCATGCGTTGACGGCGGGCAAACACATTCTCGGGTGGAATAGCCAATAAAACCCGCGCCCGTGACACACTTTGCAACTCTTCAATGGTGCGAGCCAATTGCTGCTCACGGCTATGCTTCAATCGCTCAGTTTCCAGGCGCTGGCTGACACCGAAGCCACTGTCTTGCATCAGGATGTCCGTCCCTGAATGCGGCTCTTGAGCCAAACCGGAGCGGGTCAGACCAAGACGAACACTCTGAAACTCATTTTCAGCAACATAGATGACATTGCCTTCCAGCTTATAATTGACTCTCTGAGCATCCAGGTGATCCAGGGTTTGGATCAATTCTTCTGTAGCAAAGGTACCTAAAGGGCGCATTTCTGGCTGACGAGCCCACATGATAATGAGAAGCGCGATCGCTAGGCAAATGGTCAGGGCAATGACCATGGTGACCTGGCGCAACGTATCGGTACCACCCAGGCTATCTAAAAAACCTGACTTTTGTTCCTGCTGCTCACCGGAGTTAAAATCATCCCCGCTTAGTGCCAGCTCTGTAGATTCGTTCTCAGCCACAACTTACCCCTTTATGCATAGACCGGTTCAAAAATCACACCGGCATGGTCATAATTTCTTTGTATGCTTCCACCACTTTATTCCTCACATGCATGGTGGCTTCAAAGGCAATTGATGCTTTAGATGACGCTATCATCGCCTCGGCAATGGTCACCCCATCCTCTCCGTTTTCAACGGCCGCAGCCACACTTCTGGCATACATCTGGGTTGCGTTGACGTTATCAATCGCGCCTTTTAACATGCTGGAAAAATCCGTCTGGCTGCTATTGATGCTTTGCACCTCGTTCGTCTCCACGGACTTCAAAGGCATCGCATGCGTCGGCATACGTGCTTGCTGCGCCATGGCTTGCATTTCACTATACAAAGATAGTCCTGGCCCTTTGATATTCATTGCACTGCCCTCTGTCAAAAAATTGTTCCACACAGAGATAAAGCACAATGCATGCCATAATATTATTAATATTAATCAATCAGTTAAGTGAGTAATGAAAGAAAAAACGGCCCGAACAGGCCGTTTCAAATAAAAATCACCTTGCGAATGGTTGCATCTTACCGTAGGTCAGGCTGCGCCATAGCCACTCCATCGGACCTAACCGATAACGCAGCAACCACCATTGGCTGAACCACAGTTGAACCCCATACAGCGACAGTGCCATCAGAGTAATGGCTGCCCGGCCAAAGTCCCCATACAGCCCAAAGCCATAGCCATAAAAAAGCAAGCTAAACACCACCGACTGCATCAAGTAGTTGGTCAGCGCCATACGCCCTGCCGGAGCCAGATGCAACAGCCAACGAGAGCCCCGGTGATAAAGCGTCACCAGAGTACCGATATAAGCCAGACACAAAGCCAGGCTTGCCACATTACTAAGGGTGACCAAAGCAGCAGTTCGTACCGTCGGGTACAGCATGTCCACTTCAGTGCCAAAAACGCCCCAGATCAAAGCCGCTGGGATACCCACGCCATAACCAAACAGCATCATGCGTGAAAATAACCCGCTATGGGCTTTACTATCGGCAAAAACATTGGCACGCCCCAAGGCAGCACCAATCAGAAACAAGCCTAAAATCATCGGCACAAAAAAGACAATTCCACCGCCCAGGTAAAGCTCCCGCCACTCATAAATACGCCATTGCACAACATCCCAGTAGCCACCTGACGCATAAATAATCTCGCCTTTGGCAATATCTGCCATTAGTTTGGCACGATCTTCAGCAAAGCCGGCCATCATCTCAGCACCGCCATCTGGTGCCTGCTGTGCCGCCAGGATGGCAACAGCACCTAACCACATTAAAACACTAGGGACCAAATACAATGCCAGCCCCCAGTGCCACAAACGTTTCACCGGGGTTTGCACAAACAGTAACAATAACAAGCCAATAGCCGCATACAAGTGCAGAATATCACCGCCCCAAATCAGAAAAAGATGCGCCACCCCAATGCACAACAAAACAAGCAAGCGGCGAGAGAATAACCACTTAGCAGCCACACCCCGCTGCAAGGCCCTATCCATAAAAACAATAAATCCCAGGCCAAACAACAGGGAAAACATGGCGTAAAACTTCCCTTGAATAAAGCTAAATGAGAACCAGGCGACCGCATAGTCGATGCCAGCCTGATCCGAGTTAAACCCCAGCATCAGGTTTTGTAAGGCCCGCTGAAAGTACTCAATGTTCATCAGTAAAATGCCCAGCAAGGCAAAACCACGGATCACATCGAGGATCACCATGCGCTTGGCAGGCGGAACAGGGCTAGGTAAAACAGTTGTCGAAGTTGTCATCAGTAAAGCCTACCAATGCAGGGCCTGCTGGCCGAAGTGGGAAGATGCACTGAAGATAGCTGATTTTTACGGGAAGTACATATAACAGGGTTCGAACCAAGACCGCCCTGCTCCGCAGTCAAACAAAACTTAACAAAGCTATTGTTTGCGAAAGAGATATACCCTGAAGTCAGAAGTGCAGTGATTGTAATCGACGTTTTCAGCTGGGTGATCGGATATCTAATGTTTCATACCGGGTTACAAACAAAAGATCTTCACAAGTTAAACTTGCGCCCGCTGAGGCAACAAATGTTTTTGCATTGAACCACAAACAAGTGCAATCATCGGTTGGCACTACTGAAGGAATAGTGCAGAGGCTCTGAGCCTTTCCCCATAGAGGATCGCACCAGAATCCATCCGTTGCACACAGAAACTGACTGTTTTCAGGCAGATGAAATTCAAAATACTCTGGTTCAAAAGGACGGTGAGGACGCAAATAACGAGTCAACGTATGCCTATTAGGAGAAGATTTTAGATCATCCGTAAATGGCGAGAATATATTTGCTACAGTATGTACTGGTGTGAACCAATCCAGCACACCATCTTTAAGGCAGCCCATCCTCACATCGCCAGCACAATACCCCCAGACGCTGTGCGCATCAATAAAAACGACAGCTATGCTGACACACCCATCATAGAGTTTGGCATTTAACCGCACAACGAATCGTTGCAGCATACTCTGCAGTGCGCCTGGCTCTGTCGACAAATCGCCTCGTGCAATTGCATCGTCCACCGAGGCCATGAATGTCGTTAATAAAATATCTTTCGGTAAAGGCCGTGACGTTGAAATATCAAACATTGCCAGCAACAGAAGATCCTTAAAACGAAAGATCATCGTAGCATCATCATAACTCGCTTGAGCCATCCCCGGTACAGCGATGAAGCCTGCCGCATTAGCTAAACCAGTGAGACTCATTGGCAGGCCTCAATGCGCTCAAAAATGAGTGATTCCCGTTGTCTATTTCTAGCCGCACTTTGCACAGCATACTCAAAATTAGCATCATCAAGCAGCGCTTGAAGCTGGACACTGATAAAGTCTCTGAGCTCCCCGTCAACTGCGTTAAGCTCAGCAACGATTTCTTCACGCCCATCAAAGATATTGATTAAGTCCTCAATATCATGACTGGACAACGCATCACCGTTTCCCCGTCCTAAATACGCTTCAAGCTTGGTAGCAACAAAATAAACCGGCTCCACGAGTCTGATGGTTAGCCCTTCAGTCATTGCATAATCACGAGCAGTTGTCATCGCATCGCGATACCAACGATTACTAAACCCGAGAATGTCTGCATTATCCGGCATAAAATCAACTTTAAGCGGCCCTAGTAGCATTCTACAAATGACGCCTTCGTCCATTGATTCCTGAAAGCCAAGCTGTCTTAAACGACCCGCAAGTTGAGCCCATGCACCATAACTTCCAACGTTGACAATTAAATCAACATCATCGGTATACCTTACCTGCTCTTTGCTAAAGTCATCGGTTATAAATAGCCCGGTGGTGCAACCGCCAATAAACACGACCTGTGGCAGTAATTCATTTAGAGCAGTAGCCACCTGAACCAACATCTCTTTTTGAGTATTGATTTTACTCATGAGTCAACCCGTAATAATTTACGCATTAGATCGATAGCAATACTGCGCTCTCGAGAATGCCCGATCCTGACTGCGTCTGTCAGTGCTAATAGGGCATAACTTAAATCATCTGTTCGAATGGCTGCAAAAATATTTTCATGTAAAGGTTGGACAGCGACGCCTTTCATCTGCCCCTTGAAATAAGGCCAAATGGGTGCAAGCTCCCCGGATGTCATTAACTTACCTTGTAAAACAGGCGCTGCAATTGATGTGGCAATCCCACGTGTCACTTCACCCTCTTTTGCAGGAAAAACATATTGGATACCATACGCAATGAATTCAAGCAGCGCCCGAGTGTTCGTTTTAGGTAAGCCTGTTTTACGATCCGCTTTTGCCAGACCTACGTCGAACATACGTTTCAGACTTAAGCTAACTTGAGATTTACTAATCCCCGTTTCCTGCTCTAAGGCTCTTACGGAAAATAGGCTTTCAGTAAAGGCAGCAGGCGGCGCATCTTTATGTTGAAGGTCATCGCCCAGCCAATCTGACCAAGAGTGCGGCTCAAGTAACTCGGCATCGTACCGATTTGGATTGACCCAGCGCTGTGTGAGCGATTCAATTTTAAAGAGTACCACTATATCTTGACTTTTCATTCTTATCACCAACCAATAGTCCCTAGTCCTAGGACATGGGACAATATTCTATGATATGATAATAAAAGTCAAGGATCTTTCTCGGGACTAGTCAGTTTAACTGAAAAAGCCCCTGGCTTTCGCTGGGTTTGGTGTCGCCGATAGACCGGGAGGGATTATTCCGGGCGTCCTGCCCTCCACCCCTTCGGGGCCGCACTAAGGTGCGTTCCAATTCGTTCCTGACGAATTGGTCGAACTTAGGGTTCGAACCAAAGCCGCCCTGCTCCGCAGTCAAACAAAAAGCCCCCTGGCTTGCGCCAGGGGGCTTTTTGTTTGAATATGGCGGGAGGGAGTCTTTCGAATAGGAGTCTTAAGCCTCTGTATAAAAAGTACATAATTTAATATCTTTAAATTTAAACCCCCAAATAAACCCCCTAACCTATCGCTTTTGTCTGCTTTGCGCAGATTGCTCCATCACTTTGCCCTAAGTATTATTAGCTTGCTGCAACACAGACAAATTTACTTCTCGCTTTTTAGCTTTAGCCGCGTTCTTGAAAAAATCAGAAATAGATGCAAACTAAACTTTCTATTTTTTTAGCGACCAAAAATCAGCCATTACTCTTTAGAAGTAAACTGCCTTACAGGTAAAGCAACTTTAGGAAGGTTTAATCTTGTGCAAGTCGCCATTAGATATTCGCGCCAGTATGGCCAAACATGAAAGCTCGCGTTTTCGATTGCAAAAGTGGTAAGTGCATCTTCATCATCTGATGAAAAGTCAGGTCTCAAGACATACTCAGCAACAAACGATGCTTCTATTTGGGCAAAGATGTTGTCGGCTGTATCTACATCTTTATCTGCTACCAACCTACAACCAACTTTTATATATACTGAAAAGAAATTTTTGGTTTCATCATTAGAGCTGGAGTCACTCACTTCAGCAACCCCAAATACTTCTGACTTTTCAAGAGCAGTCATAAACTGGTAAACAAGTTCCCTGTCATCAGGGCGTTTAGGATCCCATCCATCTTTAGTAAAACATTCAGATTTTTTTAAATAAACATCATGGACGGAGAGTCCTTTTATTGCTCGCTGCAATGCATCATTATGCACCATAACATACATCCGGCTCTGCAACTTTCAATGCAGCACTTAAGTCTAAACTTCGGTTAAAAGCTACACGTCCAGATGTAATTGGTACAACTTTAGCTGTAACAGGCTGATAAATATTGCCTTTTTTTAAATTAAAAGCGCCCAGGGCATGAGATAAACAATTTACGATTAATTGATTAAGACTTACTTCCTCATACTCAGCCCACTGGGAGTAAGCTCTGTGCATACTCTTAGGCATTCTTAAAGTAACGCGGCCACTAAAATCATCTGCAACATCCATAGGAGTTGGGATAACCCGATTTTTTTCTGCAAAAATCTCAATTGTTGTTTCAATGGCATCAACAGCTAGCGCATAAGCTTCCTCGAAAGAATCTGCATATTCAGTTAAATCTGGAAACTCGCGCACTCGAGCCTCAAAGCACTCTTCGCCTTCAAACTCTCCTTTACGGACAGTAATACTATAATTTTGTGCGTCCATTGACGTTCTCCTCGTGTACCTAACTCTATTGGCTAAGTTCTTCAGAATACTGTTCTAATATTTTTCTTATGTTCCTGATATAACCAGGTTTGATCTGTGGGTTTTTGCCGTGATCGCAATTGAATGAGCCCGAGTAAAAATCCTGCAGCCGATCATGTACAAAAATTTTGTGCCCACCGCGCTTGCCATCTCTTACTTCAAAACCGAGGCTTTCTAACGCTTGCACCACATCTTTACATCGAAGAGCAGAACCACTTTGAAACAAGCTTAGAACAGACTGAAATTTTTCTCTACTCATTGTGACACCATATATAGTGTCAAAGTTCCAAGGTGCGCAGTATTATACTTTTTGTTCAAAGTTGCAACGATTTTCAAATTCTGCACTCCTTCCTTTTGAGTATTAAGTTTACAGAGTCTAGCTTTATATACATCACACCCACTCTTCCCCTAACGCCTCAGCCTGCTGCAGCACCAGCTGCACGGCGTCGTCGGCCATATCCGGTGGGTATTTGTATTTGCGTAGGATACGCTTCACCATCAGCCGCAGGCTGGCGCGCACGCTTTCGCGTTTGGACCAGTCGATGCTGATGTTTTTGCGCAAGTTGTCGGTGAGCTCATGGGCAATTTTCTTTAAGGTTTCATCACCCAGCTCAAGCACGGCGGCCTGGTTGTTGACCAAGGCATCGTAAAACTTCACTTCATCTTCGGTCAGGCCCAGGTCATCACCGCGTGTAGCAGCCTCTTTAAACTTCTTGGCCATCTCCACCAGCTCTTCCATCACCTGAGCGGTTTCAATGCTGCGGTTTTGGTACCGTGTCACCACATTGCCGAGCATTTCAGAGAATTTCTTTTGCTGGATCACGTTGCTGGCAAAGCGGGTTTTGATCTCCCCTTCCAGCAAGCGCTCCAACAACTCAACCGCCAGATTCTTCTCGGGCAGGTTGCGCACTTCGGTCAGGAAATCATCATCCAGCAGCCCGATGTTCGGCTTTTCCAAACCGACGGCATCAAAAATATCCACCACCTCGTCCGATACCACCGCCTGGCCAATGATCTGGCGAATAGCATGCTCTTTTTCTTCATCACTGCGTTTCTTAGCGCTGATGTCACGCTTGGTCAGCATCACCTTGATGGCCTGAAAAAATGCGACTTCTTCCCGCACGGCTTTGGCTTCATCCAGGGTGCAGCACAGGCTAAAGGCTTTGCTCATGGCCAGGGCGTTATCGGCAAAGCGCTTTTTGCCGTCTTTAATGCCCAAAATATGGTTGCATGCACCCGCCATGAGCTTATGGCTGCTTTTGGCAAAGTCGCTGTAATCAAAACCATGCAGCATTGCGCGCAGTACATCGAGCTTTTCTTCTAGTACCGACCACGCCTCTGCCGCATCCACGGTTGGCTTACCACGGCCCTTACTGGCGGTGTATTCCTTAAGCGCTGCTTTAAGCTCGTTGGCGATGCCGATGTAATCGACCACCAAGCCACCTTGCTTGTCTTTAAACACCCGGTTCACCCGGGCGATGGCCTGCATCAGGTTGTGGCCTTTCATCGGCTTATCGACGTAAAGCGTATGCACGCAGGGCGCATCAAAACCGGTTAGCCACATGTCACGCACAATCACCAGCTGCAGCGGATCAGCCGGGTCTTTAAAGCGTTTTTCTAAGCGCTTCTTCACTTGCTTCGGGTGAATGTGCGGCCGCAGCAATGCCTTGTCGCTGGCCGAGCCGGTCATGATCACCTTGATACCGCCCTTTTCCGGGTCGTCATCGTGCCATTCAGGGCGCAGCGCTATGATTTCATTGTACAGGTGCACACAGATCTCACGGCTCATCGCCACCACCATGGCTTTGCCCTGTTGTGCCATTCCTGGCAATAAATGGTTGCGTTCGTCAAAGTGCGCCACTAAATCCTGCGCGACCTGTTTAATGCGCGGCTCGGCACCGACAATACGCTCCAATGCCGCCCATTTACTTTTCAATTTCGACTGCTGCGATTCCTCTTCATCTTCTGCCAGCTCGTCGACTTCCTCATCGATTTGTGGCAGTTGATCCTGCTTTAAGCTCAGCTTGGCCAGGCGCGATTCGTAGTAAATGGCCACAGTGGCGCCATCTTCTTTGGCTTGTTGCATGTCGTAGATGTGAATGTAATCGCCAAACACGGCCCGGGTATCCCGGTCTTCACTGGATACCGGCGTGCCGGTAAAAGCGACAAAGGTGGCATTGGGCAAGGCGTCACGCAGATGCTGGG
>JAIUMG010000062.1 GCA_022565655.1 Alkalimonas sp. | reverse complement strand
ACCAAAGTGGGCCTGATATCTACACCACTATTCTAAAGTTCCCCGTCCAATTGGAGAGTAAACATGAGTTATCGCTGTCTGATCGTAGATGATGAGCCATTGGCGCGTGCCAATATTCGCTTTCTATTATCTGAGCAAACCGATATGGCGATTGCCGGTGAAGCCGAAAGTGGACTGCAGGCGCTGGAAGCCATTGAGACCTTGCAACCCGAGGTATTATTTTTAGATATCAATCTGCCGGGGTTAGACGGCTTAGAAGTTCTGCAACAGCTGCAAAAACCACCTGTAGTGGTTTTTTGCACCGCTTATTCCGAGTTTGCCGTCAAAGCCTTTGAGCTTAGCGCGCAGGACTATTTACTGAAGCCTTTTAGTGATGAGCGCTTTGCCCAGACGCTAGTGCGTGTTCGGGAGCAATTACAACAACACAACAGCGTTACATGGCAACAACTGAGTCAACTTTCACAACAGTTAACCGCAAATACCCCCTATAGAGATAGAATTATCATTCGCGACCCTGGCCGGGTCAAGATCATTCAGGTAGCAGACATCAGCTGGGTGAGCAGCTCTGGTAACTACGTTGAATTTCATTTGCATAATGATGACCGCAGTTATTTGCTGCGCGAAACCATGACCCGGCTGGAGCACCAATTGGATCCAGAGATCTTTGCCCGGGTACATCGCTGCACTATAGTTCGCAAAAGCGATATCACTGAGTTACGACCAGGTGACAAAGGTGATGCCACGCTGGTGCTGAAAAACGGTCAGCTGCTGCAAATGTCACGCAATTATCGTGGCGTAATGCAAGAGCTGTTATAGCAGCAGCGATAACAGCTCTACACGGAATTAAAAGTCACTAACCAGAATTACGCATACCTGCGGCAATGCCGGCAATAGTCACCATCAAAGCACGCTGGATGATGGAGTTGTTTTTGTCCGGCTGATGCCGTTGCCGGTGCAATAGCTCCACTTGCAGTAAGTGCAGTGGGTCGACATAGGTATTGCGCAGCATAATCGACTCACGGATCCAGCTTTCTTTTTCCATCAATACGTCACTATGGGTGACCTGCAGCAACAGCGCTTGATCATCCCTTAGCTGCTGACGTAGCTCGTCACCTAAATGCTGCAACTCCTCAGGCACCAGCTTGTGATCGTAATAGGCTGAGATATTGCCATCCGCTTTTAAAAAAACCATTTCCAGCATGGATAGGCGGGTGGCGAAAAATGGCCATTGCTGCTGCATGCTGTTCAAGACCTGCTGCTGACCATCAGCCACCGCTTGCTGCAAGGCACTGCCCGCGCCCAACCAGGCAGGCAGCATCAAACGGTTTTGCGACCAGGCAAAGATCCAGGGGATCGCTCGTAAGCTTTCCACACCACCCGTTGGATTGCGCTTGGCCGGACGACTGCCCAAAGGCAACTGACCAAGTTCCTGCTCTGGTGTAGCGGCACGAAAATAACGGACAAATTCCGGATGCTCACGAACCATGGCCCGATACGCCTGGCAGGAGTGCTCAGCCAAGGCATCCATCACCTGCCGCCATTCTGGTTTCGGCACCGGCGGCGGCATCAGCATGCCTTCCAGCACCGCACTGACATACAAACTTAAGCTACGTTCGGCCAGCTTTGGCAGACCAAACTTAAAGCGGATCATTTCGCCTTGTTCAGTGACTCGTAAGCCACCATCCAGTGAACCCGGTGGCTGCGATAAGATGGCCGCATGCGCTGGAGCACCGCCCCGGCCCACCGTACCTCCCCGGCCATGAAATAAGGTTAACTTCACGCCAGCATCGGCACAAATATTCACCAGCGCTTCCTGCGCACTGTACTGCGCCCAGGAAGCGGCAATTACACCAGCATCTTTGGCTGAATCCGAATAGCCAATCATCACTTCCTGCTGACCCTGGATATAACCACGGTACCAGTCAATCGCCAGCAACTCACTGATGCAATGAGGCGCATGCTGCAAATCACTCAGCGTTTCAAACAGGGGCGCCACGGGCATGGCAAAACCTATCCCCGCTTCTTTAAGTAACAGTTGCACGGCCAGCACATCCGATGGCTGACCCGCCATGGAAATCACATAGGTACCTAATGCCTCCTCGCCGTGCAGAGCTGCCATGGCACAAGTATCCAGTACCTCCTGCACATCTTCCGACGGCTGCCATTTTCGCGGAAAGAGTGGCCGGCGGTTCGGTAACTCGCGTAGCAAAAATGCTTGTCGGTCTTCTTCGCTCCAGGCCGCATAGTCCCCCAACCCCAGGTGTCGGGTCAGCTCACTAAATACCGCGGCGTGACGCGCTGCATCCTGTCGAATATCCAGCTTAAGCAGCGTCACCCCAAAGCAATAGGCGCGGCGAATGGTATCTTGCAACCGGCCATCGGCAATTTGTGCCATGCCGCACTCGCGCAGCGAACGATCGCAGAGCAATAAGGGCTCGAGCAATTGCTGCTTATACCAGATTAAATCGGCAGGACGCTGTAAGCGATCCCGCTGCGCCGCTTCTGCCAACCAGTCCCGGGTATACATCAGTTGCTGCTGCAGTTGCTTGACCACCGCCCGGTAGGGCTCAAAAGCACCTTCACTCAGTTGCTGCAACTCGTCATTCGCCTGATTCATCGACAACTCTTTACTGAGTGCATCGAGATCAGCAATAAACAAATCGGCGGCTTTCCAGCGACTGAGCAGCAATACCTGACGGGTCACTTTGGCGGTGACAAACGGATTGCCATCACGATCCCCACCCATCCAGGAAGCAAACCGCACCGGGGTGGCATTAAGCGGCAAGCCGACCCCGGTGACCGGGCGAACTTTGGCATCCAGCTCACGTAAAAAAGCAGGCACCGCTTGCCAAAGCGAACTTTCAATCATGGCAAAACCCGACTTGGCTTCATCAATGGGTGTGGGCCGTTGCTCCCTGATTTCATTGGTAAACCACAGCTGAGCAATCAGCTCTTGCATCCGCTGGCGCAAAGCATCTTGCTCTGGTTGATGCTGTTGCTGTTCCAGGCTGGTCAGGCAGGCGGCAATTTCCCCCAGCTTGTGGATCACGGTTCGGCGCGAGACTTCCGTCGGATGTGCTGTCAGCACCAGCTCAATCGAGAGTTTTTCTACCGCTTCGGCCACTTGTTCAGGGGTTTGCTCTGCCTGTTGTAAGTGTTGCATCAGCGCCGTCAGTGGCGCTGCCTGAGCATCGCCGGCTAATACTTCCTGACTGGTACTGTGCTGCTGCTCAGCCAGGTTGGCCAGGTTCAGAAAGTGCGCAAAGGCTCGAGCCACCGGTAAGAGTTCTTCATCGCTTAAGGATTGCAGCAATTGTTTTAATTGCTGCTCCTGCGCCACATCGCCGCTGCGGGCTTCTTTCGAGAGCTGACGGATCTGCTCGATACGCTGATACACCAGCTCGCCCAGCTGCTGGCGGATTAAGTCGCCCAGTTGAGTGCCCAATAAGCCAACATTGGCCCGTAGGCCTGCGTAATGCTCCATATCATTTCCTCATCAAGCCATTATAGCTTTCCAGCGAAAGCCTGTTTTCTATCACCCTACGCTTGCTTGCCGCTGTTCTCAACTATGATAGATTACCAGAACGCTTACCAAACCAGCTTAAACGCTCCTTACGGCTTCGTCTTACCATGGCCGCTAACTATAGCAGGTCCCAACCGGCTGAAAACAAAGCAGCACTATAGATCTTTTTCTTCAGTAAATTTTAACTTATGATTGCCT
The DNA here is from genome assembly GCA_022565655.1 of Alkalimonas sp. GTDB lineage: Bacteria > Pseudomonadota > Gammaproteobacteria > Enterobacterales > Alteromonadaceae > Alkalimonas. The sequence continues at coordinate 8,998 of JAIUMG010000062.1, read as the reverse complement.
TTTCATCCCTAACCCTTTGGATAAACGCATGAACATTACCAAGCTATGCAAGGTCATTGCTCTCAGTATCGCACTGTTCAGCAGTGCTATTTACGCGAAAAGCTCCGTCTGGCAAGTCAGTCATGGCGAACAACAACTCTTTATTGGCGGTACCGTGCACCTGCTGCCTGCCAGTGAGTTCCCTCTGCCTGCGGAGTTCAGCAAAGCCTATAAGCAAGCTGACCAGCTGGTGTTTGAAGTGGATATGGCCAAAATGGAAGATCCCAGTATTGGCCCCATGGTGCTGGGCTATGCCATGTATCAGGATGGACGAACCCTACCCGAGGTCATAAGCCAGGAAAACTTCCATCGTTTAAAGCATGCCGCTGCTGAGCTGGGTATTGATATCAATGCTCTCGCCGGTTTTAAACCGGATTTTGTGTTGGTGCAGATGATGCAGTTTAAACTGCAGCAGCTGGGCATGGCTGGCGAAGGTGTTGATAAGTATTTTTTTACCAAGGGTGCTCAGGATGCAAAGGACAAAGCTTTTTTGGAAACACTGGAACAACAATTTGAGCTGTTGTTTTCCATATCCGATGGCTATGAAGACGACTGGCTGGAACAAAATCTGGACCAGCTGGATGAGACCGAACACTTTATGCAGGCCACTTTGACCGCTTGGCGCCATGGCGATCGCACTGCACTGGCAGAGCTGACGAGCGACATGCATGATACCGAGGTAGGACAGCGCTTTTACCAGCGGCTGCTGACCGATCGTAATAAAGACTGGGTCGAGCAAATTGATGCCATGCTGCAAACCTCAGAGGTCGAATTTGTTTTGGTGGGCGCGCTTCATCTGGCCGGGCCGGATAACGTGCTGGACTTGCTGGCTGAACGAGGCTATCAGATACGCCAACTGAGCGCAGAATAAACATTTCGAGGCAAGCCGTTTAAAACTCGGCTTGCCAGTGCGCTTCCAGCTGCTCAATCATATCCGCTGGGTAGTCCTCCTGATACAAACGACGCATAGTACCATCCAGATAACTTTGCTGCAGTGCATCTTGCCAGCGCTGTACCCGCTCTGTTGGGATCTCAGGTGAAAATGCCAGATACAAATACGAGTGATAAAGTGGCCGCCAACGATGCAACGTAACCTCCCCTTGATGAAAGTGCTCACCATAGCGTAATGCATTCAGTGCAATTACGTCCGCTCGGCCGCGCTCGGCCATCACCTGACACTCATGAGCATTGGTCACCACCGACAGGTTGCGTCCCTCTTCAAAACCTAACTGCCTAAAGTAGCCAATTTGCGCCGAACTGCGATAGGCACATGCGCGCAGTCTTGACTCGCCAAAATCGGCTGGATAAGCCACCACTTCAGGCAAGGTATACAGTTGCATATCAAAAAACTTAATTGGCCCGACCCACTGAAACTGCTCTTCTCGCGCTTGCGTACGCACAGTTTCAAACAGCACTGAATTTGGCTCAGCTTTGGCAATTTCCATGGCCCTGGCCCAGGGCAATAAGGTAAAGCGCAGCTGCTCGTCCAGTTGCTCCTGCAAATGCCGGATCAGTTGAATGGTCACGCCGTCAATCTGACCGGCTTCATTGATATACTGGGATGGTGGGCTGTGCTCGGTTAGAAAATGCAGTTCAGGTTCGGTGTTCGCCCAGGCAAAGCAGCCCACAGATAACACTAAACCCAGACAAAACCTCAATAGCAGACGCATAGTGTAAGGCTGTAATGATTTAAGAGAAGGTCAGTTAATTATAGCAGCCGAAATACTATCTGATTCGTTAAAACAAAAATTTAGGAGTCCGGGCCTGGCTTACGTTGCCGCAGCGACTTGGTGGCACCCCGTTGTTTTTTCTGTTTTAAACGGCGCTGCTGGCTACCGTAAGTCGGCTTGGTGGCCTTACGCTTTTTCGGCGTATAGCCACAACTGGCTACCAACTCAATAAACTGCTGCAGCGCGATCTGCCGGTTTTGTTCCTGGCTGCGGCTTTGCTGGCACTTAATCAACACCTTACCGCTTTGGGTAATGCGATGATCGGCTTTACGCAGCAGGCGTTCTTTGTAAATCGTAGGCAAAGATGATGCCTGAATATCAAACATCAGTTGTACAGCCGTGGAGGTTTTATTGACGTGCTGACCACCCGGCCCGCTGGCACGGATAAACTGCCATTCTAGTTCGTCATCGCCCAGCTGAATGCTGCTGGTTATTTCAATCATGCCTCACCTCGATCTTGTTGATGCCGAAAGTGTATCACAGCCTGATGATTGATCGCCTAAAGTCGCATTGAGTTCTCAGCGGGCCAGCGGCATACTGGTTGCACAGCGACTAAAGGAATGACCATGAGCAAGCCACTGAACCTGAACTGGGCGGAGCTGTTAAAATCAGGTCAACGTATCTTTATCGGCTCCCATGCAGCAGTGCCTATCGCCTTACTGGATGATTTAATTGCCCACGGCCGCCAGCTGCATGATATTGAAATTGTGCAATTGCTGACCTTATCCGACAACCCATGGGCCGGGCCCGATCAGCAGCACCGCTTTAAAGTGAATACGTTCTTTATTGGCGGCGATACCATTCGCCAGGCCGTGGCTGAAGGTCGCGCCGACTACACGCCTTGTTTTATGTCGGATATTCCCCACCTGTTCAGCGATGATATTTTGCCGCTGGATGCCGCCGTGATTATGGTCAGCCCAGCCGATCAATATGGCTATCACTCCTTTGGGGTTTCGGTCGATGTGGTGGCTGCTGCGGCCAAGGCTGCAAAGGTGGTAATTGCACAGGTCAACCCACAGATGCCCATCACCTTCGGCCAGGCATTTATCCATCAAGATCAAATCGATCACCTGATTGAGTGCGAGCATCCTTTACCTGAGCTGCCTGCAGCCGAACCCGATAACGAAGTCAGTGAGCGCATTGGCCAATACATTGCCCTGCTGGTCGAGGATGGCGCGACCATTCAGTTGGGGGTCGGCCGCATCTGCAACGCCGTGCTGCATTACCTGAGTAACCATAAAGATTTGGGCGTGCACAGTGATATGATCACCGATGGCATTATGGAGCTGATGCTTAAAGGCGTGATCACCAATCGGCGAAAAACCTTTCATCCGGGTAAAGCGGTCACCAGCTTCTGTGTTGGCAGCCGCAAACTGTACGACTTTGTCCACCAGAACCCGCATATTGGTTTTTACCCCAGTGAGTACGTCAACTCCCCCACCAATATTGCCCGCAATGACCGCATGATGGCGATCAACAGCGCCATTGAAGTGGATTTGACTGGTCAGGTGGTGGCCGACTCCATCGGCCATCAATTTTACAGCGGCATAGGGGGCCAGGTTGACTTCAGCCGGGGTGCCTCGATGAGCGCCGGTGGCAAACCCATTATTGCTCTGCCATCCACCACCGAAGATGGTCAGGTCTCACGCATTGTGCCACATATTCGTGAAGGGGCCGGCGTGGTGACCACCCGCGGTCATGTGCACTATGTGGTCACCGAGTTTGGCGTGGCCTCCTTGCGCGGCAAAAGCATTCGCGAACGCGCTCTGGAGTTGATCCGGGTGGCCCACCCGAAATTTCGTCATCAGTTGCTGCAAAAAGTCCGTGAGCATTATTGGGTGCCACACTACCAACAGCAAACACCGGTCGATGTACCAGAACTTGGCACCATTGGCTTTAAAGCACTGCGTATCGCGGGTGAAAGCTTCGATCTACGACCACTAAATCCGTCGGATGAACGCCGCTTGCAGGAGTTTTTCTATTCACACACCAAAGAGACACTGCAACTGCGTTACAACGCCGTCCCGACTCAGATGAGCAGGGAGAAATCCTGCAACCTGGTCAGTGTTGATCAGTCAAAAGATTTGGCACTGTGCATCGTCAAACAGAAAGGCTCGGCCGTGCAAATTAAAGCGGTGGGCCGTTACTACCTGATCGAAGCCAGTAACAGCTGTGAAGTGGCTTTTGTCACCCGGGAGAAATACCAGGGCAAAGGCGTGGCGAAGCGTTTGCTCGATGAAATGATCCATATCGCCCGCCTGCGAGGTCTCAGCCGGATGTATGCCTATGTCCGGGCTGATAACCAGCCGATGCTGAACGTGTTTGAGCGCGCTGGTTTTATCCGCCTGCCTGCGGACGAACCGGGTGAAGTGTCACTCAAGCTTGAATTAACCTCAGGATAACCCATGCCGCTTACTGTATTCAGCCATGCCCGTTGCGCCTTGCATAACCCGGATCCGGAACACCCGGAACAACCGGCTCGCCTGCATGCCATTAATGATCAACTGGTTCGCTCCGGGCTGGAGTTTGTGATCAAGCAAGTGGATGCCCGCCCGGCCGAAGTACAGGATCTGTACCGGGCACACAGCAAGCTGTATATCGATGAGATCTATGCCATAGCGCCGAGCGAAGGCCATATCTGGCTGGATCCAGACACCCCGATGACGCCAAAAAGCCTAACGGCCGCATTGCTGGCTGCCGGCTCTGGCTTGCAAGCCGTCGATGAAGTGATGCAAGCGGATAACCAGCAGGCTTTTTGCGCCATTCGCCCACCAGGGCATCATGCCACCCATGATCAGGCGATGGGGTTTTGCCTGTTTAATAACATCGCCGTTGCCGCCAGCTATGCACTGGATAAATACCAGCTGCAACGAGTTGCCATTATCGATTTTGATGTGCATCACGGCAATGGTACCGAAGACATTTTCAGCCATGATGACCGGGTGCTGTTCTGCTCTTCCTTTCAACAAGCACTCTACCCCAATACCGGCGATGAGAGCAGTACCGATCGCATTTTGAACCTGCCCTTGCCTGCCGGTTGCAAAGGCGAGGCATGGCGTCATGCAGTGAGCGAACGCTGGTTCGATGCGCTGGATGCCTTTGCGCCACAATTGATTTTGATATCCGCAGGTTTTGATGGCCATGCCGAAGATGAGATGTCGCAATTCTTACTGAAAGAAGACGATTATGCCTGGCTGACCGCCGAATTGAAGCAACTGGCCAACCGCCATTGCCAAGGCCGCATGATCTCGATGCTGGAAGGCGGCTATGATTTAAGCTCGCTGGGGCGCAGCGTGGTGGCACATTTAAAAGCCATGCTGTGAAGACGCAGGGTCTGTTATACTAGCGGCCGAAAAAACAACCGCTGGCTCTGAGCCATCGTAATGGAGCCTGACACCATGTCGACCACTGAATTTACTGCACTCTCTTTAGCCCCGCCTTTACTATCAACCCTGCAGGAACTGAACTACCAGCAGATGACCCCGATTCAGCAGCAAAGCCTGCCTGCGATCCTGGCGGGTAAAGATGTGATCGCCCAAGCGCAAACCGGCTCAGGCAAGACCGCAGCCTTTGCGCTCGGCATGCTGTCGGCACTGAAGGTAAAGCGTTTTCGCATTCAGGGGCTGGTGCTGTGTCCAACCCGGGAGCTAGCCGAGCAAGTAGCCAAGGAACTACGCACCCTTGGCCGTAGCATTCATAACATCAAGGTACTGACCTTATGCGGTGGCGTACCCAGCCGCCACCAGACGCTGTCGCTGGAGCACGGCGCACACTTTATTGTTGGCACGCCAGGCCGGGTGCTGGATCACCTGCAGCAGCAACGGCTGGATTTATCCGAGCTAAGTATGCTGGTGCTGGATGAAGCCGACCGCATGCTTGAAATGGGCTTTCAGGACGATGTCGCCACCATCGCTGCCGCCATGCCAGCCCAGCGACAAACGCTATTATTCAGCGCCACTTATCCGGCTAAAATTGAACAGCTGGCTGCCAGCCTGATGCGAGATCCAATTCGCGTCTCTGTTGCGGCGAACCCGGCGCAAAACCAGATTGAACAGCAGTTTTTCTCAGTGGCAGGCAGCTCTCGCGAGCTGGCGGTGATGCTGTTGTTGCAACAATTTAAACCTGCCAGCTGCGTGGTATTCTGCAATACCAAACGCATGACTCAACAGCTGGCCGATGCTTTGCAACAACATAACTTCAGCGCCCTGGCGCTGCACGGCGATCTGGAACAAAAGGATCGTGACCAAACGCTGCTGCAATTCGCCAATAAGAGTGCCCGTATTCTGGTCGCCACCGATGTGGCTGCTCGCGGGCTGGATATCAGTGCACTGGATCTGGTGATCAATGCCGAGCTGGCACACGATACTGATACCCATACGCACCGCATTGGCCGCACTGGTCGCGCCGGCGCCAAAGGGCTGGCCTTCACGCTGGTCGATGGCAAGGATGATTACAAACTCAGTTTATTGCAGGATGATATCAGCGACACCATTCAACTGCAGCCTTTACCGGCCCAGGATTTACTGAATAGCCCCCCGGCACAGGCTGAGATGGTGACCATTCAGATCCAGGGCGGTAAGAAACAAAAACTACGGCCAGGCGATATAGTCGGTGCCTTAACCCGAGATCAGCAAGTGGTCTTTGAAGATGTAGGTAAAATTCAAATGCATGATTTGTGGGCCTATGTCGCCGTACGCCGTAGCGTCGCAAAAAAAGCACTGCAAATTCTCAATCACGATAAAATGAAAGGCCGCAGTTTTCGGGCCTGGCAACTCTAAGCTGCTGAATAGCCGATTAAAGTCATACTTTCAATAGACTTCTGTTTGTATTTTCCTGCAAGGTGGCGTAGATTGTTTTTTCACCACCTTACCATGGAAGATACACAACATGCTCAGCTTGCTCCCTCAACACAGAATGCTCGCAGTGGCGGCTTTGGCTGCTACCCTGCTGGCTTGTGGCCAGCCACAACAAACGGACACCACTGCGGTGACGCCTAGTCCACAAACCATACCAACCTACAGTGCCGAGCAGTTTTTTGCTACCCGCAGTTATATCGGCAATGCCATCAATCATAGCAATGATGCCCTGTTGGTCGCCTCGGATGAAACGGGCGTCTTTAACCTGTACAAAGTCAGTATGGATGGCTCTAACTGGCAACCACTGACCCAATCTGACACGGACCCGCAGTTTCCCATCAGCTGGTTCCCGCACGATAACCGGGTGCTCTTGACCGCCGATCAGGGTGGCAATGAGCTAAACCATGTTTTCGTTCGTGAGCTGGATGGCAGCATCCACGATCTAACCCCGGGCGAAGAGCTGAAAGCCAGCTTTATGAAGTGGACCGACGACGATCATTTCTGGCTCACCAGCAACGAGCGCGACAGTCGCTACTTTGATCTGTACCGCTATCACCCGGATACCTATCAGCGTGAGCTGGTGTTTGAAAACAATGAGGGCTATAGCCTGACTGCATTAAGCGATGATGGTCGCTGGCTGGCGCTGATGAAGGTGCGCAACAACGCCGATAACAATGTGTTTTTGCTCGATCTGCAACAAACACCTCATCAACCCGAACTAATTACGCCGCATGAAGGCAATATTTCGCATACCGTGTTTGGTTTCAGCCGCGATAACAACACACTGATTTTTGGTTCCAACGATGGCTCTGAGTTTGTTCGCGCCTATACCCATGATGTCAGCACTGGTGAGCAACAACTCTACAGCGAAGCCGACTGGGATATCATGTACATCGGTTACAGCAAAGATAATCGTTACCGGGTCGAAGCAATTAATGCCGATGCCAGTACCAAAGTCAGTATTACCGATCAACAGAGCGGCGAGCCCTTGCAGTTACCGCCTCTCCCCGCAGGCGACCTACGTGGCATCAGCTTTTCAGATGACAGCAGCACCCTGAGTTTTTACCTCAATGCAGACAACAGCCCATCGAATCTGTATGTCTGGCAACTGGGTTCTGCAAAAGCCAAGCGGCTGACCGATGCACTGAACCCCGCCATGGACGAGCAGCACCTGGTGATGAGTGAAGTCATTCGCTTTGAAAGCTTTGATGGTTTGGTGGTGCCCGCCTTGCAATACAAGCCCCATCAGGCAAGTAGCGACAACAAAGTGCCAGCAATGATCTGGATCCACGGCGGCCCTGGTGGTCAATCCCGTACCGGCTACAACCCGTTAATCCAGCATTTGGTCAATCATGGCTATGCAGTGCTATCGGTCAACAACCGTGGCTCATCTGGCTTTGGTAAAACTTTTTACCATTTAGATGATCGACGCCATGGTGAGGACGACCTGCAAGATATTGTCTACGGCAAGTATTACCTGCAAAGCCTCGACTGGGTCGACCCGGAACGCATTGGCGTAATGGGCGGTAGTTACGGTGGCTACCTGACCATGGCAGCGATGGCCTTTACCAACGAGTTTGAAGTGGGTATCAATATCTTTGGCGTCACCAACTGGGTACGAACTCTGGAGAGCATACCACCTTGGTGGGAAGCCTTCCGCGAGGCGCTGTATGCCGAATTAGGCGATCCGGCCGTTGATGGCGAACGATTGCACCGCATTTCGCCACTATTCCATGCCGATCAGGTACAGAAACCTGTATTGGTGGTGCAAGGGGCCAATGACCCGCGAGTATTGCAAGTAGAAAGTGATGAAATGGTCGCAGCCATCCGTGCGCAAGGCGTACCGGTTGAGTATGTGCTGTTTCCGGATGAAGGGCATGGCTTCTTAAAGCGAGAAAATCGCATTACCGCTCAACAGGCTTATCTGAAATTTTTACAGCAGTATTTGTAGTGCAGCAAAGCAGTGAAGCCTTGATAAAGCTTCACTGCTTATCCGACTGAGATTATTCATGCATAACCGCCAGCTTTGGCAGCAGCCTTAAGAAACCAACCTTTCACCGCAACCGGCTGTTGCCAGGCTTGCAGCAAAGCCCCTACACCTCTAATTTGTCCTTTTGGCTGATATAAAGGACCACTATGCGTGCTTTGATTGTTTCCTGTCTGTTTGCTTTTGCTGCTGGCTTTGGTCATGCAGCGAGCAGCGAACCCAAGCTACCCTTCTTTCCAGACAGTCAGTACCACCCAGATGTGGCCACAGTAGAGCAAGTGCTGGGTTATCCACTTGGTCAACGTATTTCCGAACCTGCCGCAATAGCACGGTATTTTGAGCAGTTGGCCGCCAATCATCCTGAACGGATCAAGTTAGTCCCTTAC
>JAIUMG010000061.1 GCA_022565655.1 Alkalimonas sp. | reverse complement strand
ACGACCATCGGTGCGACGGACTCCAAGCTCTTGCCACTCAGCCAGCGTCCGCTCGGTTCGCGCCCACTCTTGCAACCACACCCTGTGGTTTGGCGTACCACGTGGAATGGTATAATCCATCGAAAATCCGTCAGGTAGCTTCACTTCTCGACCCCAAGTCAGGCTGTTATCCCAGCCCCGGCTTTTTAAATAATTGGCAATAGACGCAAATACATCCATCTGGTTACCCCAGATATCTTTCTTGCCATCGCCATCGAAATCCTGAGCATAGGCTAAGAATGAGCTTGGCATAAACTGGCTTTGCCCCATGGCACCAGCCCAGGAGCCTTTCATATCTTCCAGCGCGATGTGACCAGCGGCTAAAATATCCAAGGCATGAAAAAACTCACCACGGAAAAATGTTTCGCGTCGGCCTTCATACGCCAGTGTGGCGAGGGAAGAAGGTACCGAGTGGTTGCCCATGAAGCGGCCAAAGCTGCTTTCCAACCCCCAGAGTGCAACGATAAATCGGCCCTGCACGCCATAACGCGCTTCAATTTCTTTCAGCTCTTGTTGGTACTTTTGATAACGCTCGCGTGCCATACGAATGCGGGTTTCACTCACCCGTTTTGGCAAATAAGTATCTAAGGTTTCCACCCGCTCAGGCTGGCTTCGATCAGCCGATACAATACGCTCGTGGTACTCAAGGCTGGCGAACACTTGCTCAATTAACTCCGCTGGGTACCCCCGCTCAACGGCTTCCTGTTGCAAACCCGCGGCATACTCAGAAAAGTCAGGCTTAGCCAGCACTGGAAAGGAAAACAATACAGTCAGGCCGACGGCCTGGAAAAGTTGACGAAAACGCATAAAACTCCCGATATTATGAGTGTTGTTGCAAGAAAGCCTTGTTCTCAGCCAGTAAGTCTTCTACCGGCGGAGGCAGTTGCAAATAATAGCCCTGCTCATCTAACGCAGCGCGCACTTTGGTTAGGTCTGACTGAGCCAGAGAAGTTCGCCGATTCAAATCCAGAATCGTCACCAGCTCGGGGGTGCCGAACGTCTGCAACAAATTTTCCGGCACTGCAGAAAAATCATCGCGCTGCTTCATGAACAAGTAAGTTTGTTCTTTTTTCGGACTTTTATACACCGTACATAACATAGTGGAAAAACACTTTATCTAACTTGCCTAATAGTGAGCGAAACTATACCATGAAGCCATTGGCTTTGTACCGCGCTTCCCGCCATCAAGCACGTTTACTGGGGTAATTTTGTTCAGATACGAGCATAGTATTCTAGTCTACCTGCCTTGCCATGTTCGTTAGCGGTTTTTTCGGCCATATAACAAGAATAACAGGTACGATACGGATCACCGTGATCAGCAGACAACCTAAATATACAGATGACCCAACAACATTATGTCAGAACCATTTTTTGAGCTGAAAGGCAGCCTGTTTCCGCTGTCTGTGATCCACACCACGGATCTTTCTGTGACAGCCATTCGGGCTGCACTGGAACAAAAATTATCTCAGGCGCCTGCTTTTTTTCATCAAGCCGCCATGGTCATTCAGTTAACCCCTGAACAGCGCAATATCGATTTCATTGCTCTGAAGCAGTTGTTTCAGGAGCTAAAGCTGGTGCTGGTGGGTGTCAGTGGTGCCAGCCCCGAGCAAAAAGCTCAGGCGCAGCAAGCGGGCCTGGCTTCATTACGGCATGGCCAGGATAGTAAGCCCATTCCCAGCCAGACTCAACCGAGCCAGGCAGCACCGGCCGCCGATGTTCGGGTGGAAGAAGTACCGATGCAAACCAAGTTGGTGGAGCAAAACATTCGCTCTGGCCAACAGATTTATGCCAAGGGCGCAGATTTAATCATCTGTGGGGCCGTTGGTGCCGGCGCTGAAGTGATTGCCGATGGCAATATTCATATTTATGGTTCGCTTCGAGGCAAAGCCATTGCCGGAGCAGCCGGAGATAGCAGTAAACGTATTTATTGTCAGAACCTGCAAGCTGAGCTGGTGTCCATCGCTGGGCACTACTGGCTCAGTGACAGCTTACAGGGTGACTACTGGACAAAGCAGTGTTGCATCCAGATGCAAGGTGACAGCATCGCAATTCGCGACCTGTAAATTATCAATTGACCGATTTGTATGAAGGAATCTATTACCATGGCTAAAATCATCGTGGTTACATCAGGAAAAGGTGGCGTTGGAAAAACAACATCCAGCGCTGCTATTGGTACCGGTCTGGCACTGAAGGGCCACAAAACCGTCATTGTCGATTTTGATATCGGTTTGCGTAATCTGGATTTGATTATGGGCTGCGAACGCCGGGTTGTGTACGATTTTGTCAATGTGATCAACGGCGAAGCCAATCTGAAACAAGCCATGATCAAAGACAAACGGTTAGATAACCTGTTTATTTTACCTGCCTCTCAGACGCGTGATAAAGATGCTTTAACCAAAGAAGGCGTTGATAAGGTATTGCAAGACCTGGCAAAAGAGTTTGAGTTTATTATTTGTGACTCACCTGCAGGCATTGAAGCCGGAGCCATGATGGCGCTGTATTTTGCCGATGAAGCTGTGGTGGTAACCAACCCTGAAGTGTCTTCAGTGCGTGACTCAGACCGCATTCTTGGCATGCTGAGCAGTAAATCCCGTCGGGCCGAGAACAATGAAGAGTCCATCAAAGAGCATTTGCTGTTGACCCGCTACAACCCTGAGCGGGTTGAAAAAGGCGAGATGCTCAGTGTCGAGGATGTGCAGGAAATTCTCGCCATTCCGTTACTCGGTGTCATTCCAGAATCTCAGGCAGTGCTGAACGCATCAAATTCGGGGCAGCCGGTGACATTGGATCAAGAAAGTGACGCTGGCCAGGCCTATCTGGATACCGTCAGTCGCTTATTGGGTGAACAAGTAGATTTCCGCTTTTTATCGGTGGAGAAAAAAGGACTGTTAAAACGGATTTTTGGAGGTTAACGCATGTCATTACTGGATTATTTTCGCTCAACCAAGAAAAAAACCGCCAGTACCGCGAAAGAGCGGCTGCAAATTATTGTCGCTCATGAACGCAATCGCCGCTCGGGCCCTGATTATTTACCCCAACTGGAACGCGATATTCTGGAAGTGATCCGCAAGTACGTTGATATTCCGGCGGATCAGATCTCGGTGTCGCTGGAACAACGCTCAGACGAGCTATCGGTGCTAGAGCTAAATGTCAGCTTCCCAGATGAAAAGCGCTGACAGTAGTTTTTACTGTACAGCTAGCTCGCTATCGAAATAACGAACTAAGCAAAAAAAGCCCACCTTGCGGTGGGCTAAACTGCACATCAGTCAGGATGCGAACACAGTCTTAGTCTTGCGATACAAAGTCGTCCATCAGAATCAAGCCAACATCAGCCATCAAGCCCATGCCATCGCGGGCAATCGCGGTGTAGATGCTGTTCGCTGCCAGATCCAGAGTGACTGGGCCAATGGCGGCGTCTTTACTATCTGCCGGAGTGACAGTTACTACATAGCTTCCTGCTGCCAGCGATACATAACCTGTTTCCTGCTTGAACTCTACGCCTGAAAATGCAGGGGTAGCGTCGCTGATATCAGCCGTTGCTGTGACATATATATCAACCGGCCCCGCCAGGGTAGAACCATGCACAATACGAACCTGGGCTTCAGTAGCAACCCGACGTGGGTAGTCTGAAAGTACCAATGGCTCAATGCTGTCTTCGGTCAAGGAGCCAACAGCTAACACACTGGCAAAAGCACCGGCAGCTAACTCCAAATCGGCATCAATCACAACCACGCTATTATCAGCATTGGCAGCGACTTTGACGTTGTAAGTATCAGGTGCCACGCCAAGATAATCAGTAAAATCCGGGAACGCCAAATCTTCAACCAGTTTAACGGCGTCATTAGCAATCACATCAACAGCTGGTGCATCGGATACGTTATGCACCACACGGACGGACGATGTGGCTCCTGCATCAATCACATCGAAGAACTCACCATCTGGCGCTATCGCCAGTAAAGAGACTGGTGAATCACCAGAAAAACGGCTGTTGATGGCAGCAACCACCAAATCTGTCCCTGCTGCTAAGTCCAGGGTGCCACTATCAAACACGACGGCATCTTCGCCAGGCAGGGTAATGCGAACTCGATATTCGCCTGCAGCCACATCCAGGGCGCTGGTGAAATCTTTGTAGTCGAGTGTGGCTAAAGCTGCACTCAACTCATCGTCTGGTGCGGTAACATGAATATCAACTGCAGGTACATCGTAAGCAGCATGCACCACCTGCAAGCGGATATTGCCGTCAGCGATATCTTCAATATCTGAGGTCACAACCAGAGGTTCTATGGTATCAGCGACCACAGAGCCTACCGCAAAAACTTTGTAGTTGGTTGCTTCCATCAAGTCCAGATCGACTGGGCCAATGACCGTTGCCGTGTCGCCGCCAGGCAACAATGCATCGACCGCAACGCTATAAGTGTCTGGGGCCAGTTCAAGCCGACCAGAGCTTTCCGCGTAAGCCAATGCCTCAACAGCCACATCATCATTGGCAAGGATATTGACATCAGGCGCATCAAACACTGCATGCACAACACGAAGTGATGCATCAACAACGGGGGGTGGCGGTGGTGGTGGATTGACAATTAATTCAGGATCGCTACTACTGCTGTTGCAAGCGGCCAGTGAAACTAACAGTGCTGAGGAAACAGCGAGTCGTTTTATTCCTTTCATTTTATCTACCCTTTTGATTGGAGGTTGCCTGTAAATTACGACGAGCCTCTTTGGCGGGATCAAATAAAAAGATTTTAAAAAATCAGACATTTTAGTGAAAAAAAAAGACTGAACCAAAGGTTCAGCCTTACGTATAATCCCGGTTAAACCTGATTAAGGTGTTCAGGCCAAGGTAAAAAAGGCTGTAGCTTTTCTCGGCGCCAACCCCGCAACAACTCTGGCGCAGGTAACTCAGACCGCACCTCAGCTGTGATCCGCCAGCACCAATTCAGAAACTCGGTTTGTTGCCGCTTGCTTGCCAATAGCTCAGCAGGTAATCCGCTCTGTTGTGCTGCTTGTTGCACAGCTTGACGGATCAACCCCATGGTTTCCCGATACCCCGGAAATTGTTCCCGATGATAGAATGCCTGAGGCCAACATGCGGGGTCGCTGGCAAGCGCCTGCTCAATAAGAGCCAATAGCTGGTTGGCATGACGACGTAATTCCCGCTCTGGTAAATCACGCATCGCGAGTAATTGTGACATGCTGGCAGGGCTGCGCTTGGCCAGCTCAAACAATTGCGCATCTTTAAAAATAAATGTCAGTGCCAAATCTTTACTGCGCGCGTACTGAATACGCCACTCAGTCAGCCGCTGCAATACAACCAACGCGCGGCTGTTAAGCTGCCAACTGTTTTTAACGTCAATAAAGCGAAGGCGATTTGGCCACTGCATGCTTCGGCGCACCATCAGTTGCTCGGACTCTAACTGCAACAACTCCAGCTGTTCCACCGATAACTGTTGTAGCAGATGCTGATACACCGGTAGCAGGTAGAGCACATCATTGGCGGCATACTGCAGCTGCGCATCACGCAACGGCCTGGCCAACCAGTTGGTGCGTGATTCCCCTTTATCCAGTTGCTCCCCGGTAAACTTTTCTACCAGGGCGGCAAAGCCAACACTGCTGCCCATACCCAGCAGCAATGCTGCCATCTGGCTATCAATCAATGGAGTAATGCGCTCGATGCCGATGGTTGCCAGGGCTTCCAGATCTTCCATGCAGGCATGCATCACCTTTGTTATCGTAGGATCAGCCAGTAATTGTTGCAACGGCTGCCACTCGGTAATCGCCAGTGGATCAACCAAAGCGAGTTGTTCGCCATCATACAACTGGATCAAGCCAAGCTTGGGAACCAGCGTACTTTGACGGATAAACTCAGTATCCAGCAAGATGACGTTTTGAGCGGACGCCTGCAGGCAATAGCGCTGCAGGCTTTGATTATCGTTTATTAGAGGGATCAAAGGGGATCAGGACTCCCGCAGTTCACGACGCAATATTTTACCTACGTTGGTTTTAGGCAACTCATCGCGAAACTCAACCTGCTTAGGCACCTTATAGCCCGTCAGGTTCTGTTTGCAGTGGGCGATCAACTCCTCTTCAGTCAATGAAGGATCTTTTTTCACCACAAACAACTTCACCACTTCACCAGCCGCTTCATTCGCGACCCCAACAGCAGCCACTTCCAGCACTTTTTCGTTCATGGCAGCCACTTCTTCGATTTCATTCGGGAACACATTGAAGCCGGACACCAGGATCATGTCTTTTTTACGATCCACGATGTAGAAGAACCCTTGTTCATCCATCCGGGCAATATCGCCGGTATACAACCAGCCATCCTTGATGGTTTTAGCCGTCTCATCCGGGCGATTGTAATAGCCCTTCATGACTTGAGGGCCTTGCACTATCATTTCACCTGGCTCGCCGGTGGGGACGTCTTTCCCATCTTCATCGACGATACGAATTAAGGTCGATGGGGCCGGCAAACCGATGCTGCCGGTAAAGCCTTCGGCATCGTAAGGCACTATGGTCACCAGTGGGCAGCACTCGGTCAGGCCATAACCTTCCAGCAAGCGTGTTTTGGTCATATTTTGCCAGCGCTCGGCTACAGGCCGCTGTACCGCCATACCACCACCCAAAGACAGCTTCAGCGTACTGAAATCAATCTCGGTAAAACCTGGTGTGTTCATCAAGCCATTAAACAGGGTGTTGACGCCGGTTAATGCAGTAAATGGGAATGCTTTGAGTTCCTTGACAAAGTTAGGCATATCACGTGGATTGGTGATCAGCAGATTGGTGCCCCCGTACTTCATAAACACCAGCAGGTTCGCTGTCAGGGCAAAAATATGATACAGCGGCAAGGCGGTGACCACCTGCTCTTTGCCTTCTTCCAAAATTGGATCCAGGCAGCCCGCGGCCTGCTCAAGATTAGCCACCATATTACGATGAGTAAGCATGGCACCTTTCGACACGCCAGTGGTACCACCGGTATATTGCAAAAAAGCCAGATCCGAGCCATCCACTTCTGGCGTCTGATATTTTAAATGCTGCCCTTTATCCAACACTTGCTTAAACGGGATCACATTCGTCAACTGATAGGAAGGCACCAGCTTTTTGACATGCTTCACAACCAGGTTGACGATGGTGCCTTTAACGGTACCCAACATGTCACCCATCTTGGTTAAAATAACATGCTCAACCTTCACTTTTTTGCGAACGGCGGCCAGGGTGTGAGCAAAGTTTTCGACAATGACGATCGCTTTGGCTTTGGAGTCATTCAGCTGATGCTCAAGTTCGCGTGGTGTATACAATGGGTTGACATTCACCACTGTACAACCTGCGCGCAAAGTACCAATAATCGCAACAGGATCTTGCAATAAATTCGGCATCATGATCGCCACCGCATCGCCTTTGCCTAAGCCAAGCTCTTTTTGCAAGTAGGCTGCAAAGGCTTTGGTTAACTTATCAAACTCGCGATAGGTAATGCCTTTGCCCATATTAATAAAGGCCGTGTGATCAGGAAACTTATTAATGCTCTGCTCTATAATGTCCAACAGAGAATGGTAATGATCGGCATTTATTTCAGCAGGCACACCGGCTGGGTATCGTTTTAACCAAACTTGCTCCACCGTCTTCTCCTCAAATTCATTGTCTTTTTAGGTTTTATTATGATGAGTCAGCCGTGCTGTTATCGACCGCTCATAGGATTGAGTTTTTACTCTATATCGGCATCATCCCATAAAATAGTTCTGTTCACAATCTGGTTTAATCTAGCTTAATTTGGTATGAAGCACAAAATTCAGCGACCGCTTCTGCAACGATCGCACTCTTGGTCATGTGGCAATGGTGGCCACCAGTCACCCATTTGAGCGTGATCGTCTGAAAGTTGCTGAGCAACTTATCTGGTTGAGCTTTAAACATACCATCTTCCGCCAAAATCGCCAGTACCGGGCATTGCACGGCTCTGATTAATGCCGTTGCCTGTGCCGTTGTCATCCGATACACCGATTGCTGCCGTAATCGCAGATCGGCTCGCCAACTAACGCCAGCCTGATCAGCTTGAGTGCCACGTTCGGCCAGCAATAACGCTTGCTCCAACGAAAAGTCACTTTGTTTTTGCCTGGCTTCGGCCGCTTTTTGCAAGCTGGAATAAAGCGGCCTGCGCCCATTCGGGCGCACCAGACGAGACTCTATACCCCGGCGTAACTGAGCAGGAGTCTCTCCCGCTTCTGTGGTCACAAATCCCAGACTATCGATCAGGATCAGCCGGCCCACCAATTCAGGGAAACTGGCCGCCAGTGCTGTCGCCACCATGCCTCCCATCGAGTGCCCTATGATGGTCAATTGTTGCCATTGTTGCTGACGGCACAAAGCAACAAGATCGTGCACCCAATCAAAAAAATAATAATAGGCATCCGCGCCACGATGGCTGGAGTGACCATGGCCCGGAAAGTCTAATGCCAATAAAGGAAGATGCTTTAAATGCGCCGCCAGAGGCAGAAAGCTGGCGGCATTATCCAGCCAGCCATGCAAGCAAAGTATCGGTGGGTTGTCAGCGCCAAAGTTATCGCAATGACTAATGCCAGCCCACTGCAAGGCGTCTACTTTAAATGAATGCTCAAACTGCATTGTGCTCCGCTCTTTCCAATTAATTATGAATGATTCTGTCGGAATTAAATGGAAAGCTCACTAGTCCGGCTTGATAAACTTTAACGTCATCCGATCACTTTCACCGATGGCCAGGTATTTGTCCCTATCTTGCGATCCCATCACCAGAGTAGGTGGTAAATTGTAGACACCTCGCGGGTGATCACGCGTATCAAGCGGATTGGCGTTAATCTCACTGCGTTCCAGCAATTCAAAGCCAACACTTTCAGCCACTCGGATGACATAGGCTTCATCCAGGTAACCTTCCGATGCCATACTACTGATATCAGACAATCGACTGGCTCGGTGCTCCACCATACCAAGGATCCCTCCCGGCTTTAACACACGATAAAAAGCGCTCAGGCTTTGCAGTAAACTGCCATCCTGATCCCAGATATGGGCATTGCGAAAGCTGAGCACCCGATCATAGGATCCCTTCTGCCCTAACTGAACTAACTCTGGTGGGTCGAATGATAATTGCTGCACCGCTCCGAAGTAATCTGGGTGCGTTTCAATTTGCTCAGATAGCCCCTGACTGAGGCGGGCCCAAAACCGCTGTTGTGCATCATCTTCATCCAGTTGAAACTGCCGATGATGCGCTATGGTCAGCTGGCCATGTTCTTTTAAATAGGGTGCCAGGATTTCAGTATACCACCCCCTGGCAGGCCAGATCTCCAACACCTGATGCTGTGGTGCTACCTCGAAAAACAACAGGGTATCGACTGGATTTCGGTAGGTATTACGCGCGATATGCGCTTCAGAGCGCATCGAATGGTTGGCATAGTATTGCAGTTTTTGGGCATCAGGGAGAGTCGGGACTGGGCTTGAACCTTCAGCGAGTACTGCAGAGATACTGAGCAAAGACCATAGAAATACATACGCATTCATTGTTTGTTTCGTTATCAGCGTCATTGGACAACCTTTGATTCAAATACAAAGCATGACTTTATCTAAAGCAGCTGCAGGTTTATCCATCCATGACGTCACCAACATCGTGCCAGCTTTAAGTGCGTGAAAATACAAACTTTAACAATTTATCTGAGCCCAGCATGGCAGGAAAGTTCAGTCTGTCCAGCTTTTCTGCAACTTATCGCAAATAAACGGCTTTTAGCGGGTATTTTTGTCAGCTTCTGCCCAGTTTGCTACTATCAACCTCAATTTTTATTGAATGGTTCACTCACTATGCTTGCAAGATTTCTGTTCCTGACATTATTAACTTTTCTTAGCGCTTGCAGTCAGACCCCAGCCCCAGCTGAACATAAACATGAATCTACTGAGCCGCGTAATATCATTTTTATGATTGGCGATGGCATGGGCTCCAACTACCTGACAGCCTATCGTTATTATTTAGCAGAGGGCCAACACCAGCAGATCAAGCCAACCATTTATGATCAGCTCTGGACTGGTATGTCGAGCACCTGGCCAGATGATCAAACGCTGGTAACCGACTCCGCTGCCAGTGCCACCGCTCTGGCTACTGGCGTTAAAACATTTAATGCTGCCATTTCAGTTGATCAACAGCATCTGCCGATTGGTACCATGATGCAACAAGCCAAACGTCTGGGCAAAGCCAATGGAATCGTCGCCAGCTCACAGATTAATCATGCCACCCCAGCCGCTTTCTTGGCACACAACAAAAGCCGCCGTAATATGGATGCTATCGCCGATCATTACTTTGATATTCGTATTGATGGCCAATTGGTGCCTGATGTGATGTTCGGTGGCGGGTTACGACACTTTATTCGCGACGATCGTAACCTGGTTGCTGAGTTTCAGGCTGAAGGCTACCAGTATGCCGATAGCTGGCAGCAACTGTCACAACTTAACCGAGCGCCAGCCCTGGCATTACTGGCCGACAGTGGCCTGCCCTCTGTCCTGAACCAGGAGCTAGAATCCCCGCTACAGCTGATGACCGAAAAAGCGCTTGAACTGCTCTCCCCTCACCCGCAGGGCTTCGTGCTGATGGTGGAAGGCAGCCAGATCGACTGGTGTGGTCATGCCAACGATATTGCCTGTGCCATGACAGAAATGCATGACTTTGCCCTAGCGATTGAAACAGCCAAGGCTTATGTTGATGCCAACCCGGATACCTTGTTGATCATCACCGCCGATCATGAAACCGGTGGTCTATCACTGGGTGCCGATGGTATTTATGAATGGCGGGCCGATTTAATTTATGGTGTTCAGTTCACAGTACGCGAGCTAACCAGGCGTTTCATCGATGTGGAAGCACAGGATATAGCGAAGCAATGGCGTCAATACACCAGTTTACCACTAACCGATGAACAACTGACGATGATCACCGACGCCCAGCACGACAGAGATAGCTTGTATTGGGTACTCAATCAATTGATTAATGATGCCACTCGGACCGGCTGGACCACCACAGGCCATACCGCTGCTGATGTGCCTGTACTGGCCTATGGTGCCGGCGCCGAGCAGTTTACCGGCTTTATGGATAATATCGATATTGGCAAACGCATCATGCAACTGATCGATGCCTCAGCGAGTCGCCAGTAACCGGCGACGCAGTCCTGGTGCACTGGTATCCGGGTGCAGCCAGATGTCGAAAAAAGCCGGGCCAAACGCCGAATCATCAATGCGCCCGGTCGGTTGATCGTTCATAAAAAACTCAACACTCATATCTGGCTGCAGCAATGCAGCCAGCCGGTCGCCTTTGCTGACATCCTGCCAGATCGATTGCAATTGTTCAGCCCATTGTTGCTGCTGATCTTCAGAGCTTTGTGCCAAGTGCTGCCACTGGTCGATGGTGGCATCAATAAACTGTTGTTTCGTAATACTCCGTTGGTAGGTTAACTCCAGCAACACAGGTGCACTTTGCTGATAATCGTTAAAGTCACCCTGCTCGCTGTACAGGCGTGCCTCGTATAGGTTCCAGAGGAAGTAACGAAAGTTACCTTCGCCTACCAACTGCAGTTCCGGCATGGCTTGTGCCGGGCAAAATACCAACAATAAACTCAGACTAAGAAGCCATCTGCGCATGCAATCTCTCCTTGGGTATCGTTGCAAAATAATAAGCGAGGATAGCCCATACCACAGCCAGGCTCGCCCAGGACATCCAGCCTAATGGCATCACCAAAATACCACCACTTAGCACAGCTCCGCCCAGATACGACAGAGGCCCGCCGATGGCACCCAGTATGGGTGCCAACCACACAGGTTTTAATAAATCGGCAAAGGCTTCTACCACCGTTAAAGCAAACAAACACCAGAGCAGCAAAAACCAGAGTGGTAGCCAGGCTGAAGTGGTAAAACTCATCACCCCAAGCCAAACCAGCAAACTATCCAGCACAATGCCCATGATCGCCAACTGCAGAACCAATGTCTGCTGCGTGCGAACCAAACGATTGAGGGCCCAGGCGATATAGATGGCGACAGGCAAAAGCGCCCAGAATTGAAAAATAACCAAGGCCAACCAGCCCAACTCGAAACCAATAAGTGCCCGCCATTTCATGATTTCATGCCTCTGGCAATGGCCAAACGCAATCGGTAAGGCAGTATCCGTAGTGCATGTAAACTCCAGACCAAACGCTTAGGAAAGCGGATCCGCGGCTGGCGACTGGCAATACCTTGACTGATGCGCTGTACGGCCTGATCGCTCGAGATCAAAAAGGGCATATCAAACTCATTTTTCTGGGTCAGTGGGGTATCGACAAAGCCTGGTTCAATCAAACAAACATTCACCCCATTGCCTGACCAGTCTGCTCGCAGACTTTCCGTGAAATAACTGACGGCCGCTTTACTGGCGCCATAGGCTTCGGCTTTCGTGAAAGGAAATACATGGGCTAAGCTGCTGACAATAGCCAGCTGGCCATGCTCAGCTGCTTTAAGTAAGGGCAGCAGCTGTGGCACCAGAGCAACAATAGCAAAAAAGTTAATGGCAAAGGTTTGTTCGAAGTCGCTGAGTTGCAGCTGCTCTGCATCCACATAGATGCAAGTACCTGCATTGAGTATTGCCAGATCCAATGAGGCTGTCTGAGATCTCAGTTTAGACATCAACTCAGTCAGCGCACTGCTATCGGTCAAGTCACACACCAGCGGCACAACAGTGCTGTACTGCAACGCCAGCTCCT
>JAIUMG010000060.1 GCA_022565655.1 Alkalimonas sp. | reverse complement strand
GCTACAGGGAGCAGCCATCGTCAAAAAAGTGCTAACGTCTCCACCTCTGCTGGCCTTGGTGTTGGCACTGTTCATCCGCCATTACGACTACCCAGCATTGATGACACAATGGCTGCAGAGCATTGCCGCAACGCTGGTTCCCGTTGTCATGGTTGCGGTCGGGTTTAGCTTGCGTTTTCGTTTAAGCAGCGACGAATTGAAGCCACTGCTGTTTGGTTTGCTGGTGACGCTGGTTCTGATGCCTATCATGGCTTATGCTATAGGTAGTATCACGGGTGTACAGCAGCAACTGCTGCATACGGTGGTTTTTATGGCCGCGATGCCCCCTATGATTTCAGCTGGTGCCATTGCCATTATGGCCGGGCTGGCACCGCGCCTGGCCAGTGCATTGGTTGGCTTTGGGGTATTAATAAGCTTTATCAGCTTACCGGTGGTTTATTGGATCCTTCATTAAGGGCACGACATGCTTGAAACGCTCACAGCTTGGTTAACGCACAGCCATCAACTGTTACAACAGCCAGCCAGCTGGTGGCAGCTGGGGGTACTGCTGGTGGCCGCCATTCTCACCTCTCTATTCAATCGTCGCGTTCAACAAACCTTAGAGGCACAAGCGTCTCCGACCATGCATGGGTTTCGTCATATCGCGGTTCGAAGCACCCAGCGCCTGCTCTGGCCGTTGACCGCCCTGGCCATTGTGCTGCCCGCTAAAGCCATACTGAACTGGTATGAACTGCCGGTCCAACTCCTCACCATTGCCGTGCCAGTGCTGGTCGCCTTGGCATTGATCCGCTTTAGTATCTATTTATTGCGAAAAGCTTTTACCATCAACCCGCTGTTAAAATCATCAGAAAATGCGCTATCGGTGCTCATTTGGTTGGGAGTGGTGTTGCATTTAGTCGGCTGGCTACCGGCAGTTCTCGAGTTCCTTGAAAGTTTGGCTTTCAGTTTAGGCGAACACCATATTTCCGTGCTATCCGTGCTCAAGCTTTTGTTGCTGGTTGCGCTGGCTTTCACGCTGGCGATTTGGTTGTCGGATTTGATTAGCCGCCAATTGCAGCGCTCAGCCCATATTTCACCCAGTATGCGGGTGGGCTTTAACAAGTTCAGTAAATTTATTTTGCTGACCCTGGCATTTTTAATTGCACTTAATGCGGTTGGCATTAATTTAAGCTCGCTCGCTATTTTTGGCGGTGCGCTTGGGGTTGGCCTGGGCTTTGGCTTACAACGCATTGCCTCGAATTTTATCAGCGGCTTTATTCTGGTACTGGATCGCTCAATCAAACCCGGCGATGTGATCACCGTTGGTGATAAGTTTGGCTGGGTCGAAGCACTCAATGCACGCTATGTGGTGGTTCGCAACCGCGAAGGCGTCGATACCCTAATCCCCAACGAAAACTTAATCACCAGTGAGGTAATTAACTGGAGCTATGCCGATAGAAACGTTCGCGTCGTGATCCCGGTACAAATAAGCTACGATGATGACCCGGAGCAGGCTATGGCGTTGATGCTGGAATGCGCTAATGCATCACCGCGTATCCTAACGGAGCCAGCTCCTTCGGTTCGTCTGATGGAGTTTGCCGATAGCGGTATTGAGCTGCAACTGAGGCTCTGGATTTCAGATCCAGAAAACGGCACCGGAGCAGTTAAATCCGATGTCAACCTTGCTATCTGGCGGGCATTTAAAGCCAATAACATCACCATTCCCTACCCGCAGCGTGATTTGCATATTAAATCCATGCCAACCACAAAACTTCCAGATGAAACCTAACCGCAGCGGCGCATGATTGCGCCCTGAATCACGTCTGGAATTACCTCAACGAGAAAGGGCGCAATCATGCGCCCTTACAAACAAGTTTGGGTGAAACGCCCAAAGTATCAGCATTAAACCAGTTGAATTTTAGCAAATTTCCGTTTGCCTACTTGATATATCGCTTCGCTGCCTTTGGCAACGTCCAGTCTGGTATCTTCAACTTTCTCTTCGCCATTTAATTTCACTGCACCTTGCTTGATCATCCTTATGGCTTCAGACGTACTAGCCACCAGTCCCGCCTCTTTAAGCACGTTAGCAATGGGCATGGTTGCACCTTCACAGTGTAGCTGCAATTCTGGAATATCATCCGGCAGCGATTTTTTCTGAAAGCGTTGAATAAAATCCTGCTCAGCTGCGTCCGCAGCCGCTGCATCATGAAAACGGGCGATGATTTCTTTCGCCAGTTCAATCTTCACATCACGCGGATTCGCCCCATCAGCAATACGTTGCTTTAACGCAGCAATATCAGATAGAGGGCGGAAGCTGAGCAATTCAAAGTAGCGCCACATCAGTTCATCGGAGATCGACATGATTTTTCCAAACATCTCGTTCGGAGCATCCGTGATGCCGACATAGTTGCCCAATGATTTGGACATTTTCTGTACGCCATCCAAGCCTTCCAGCAAAGGCACCATCATCACGGTTTGCGCGCGTTGCCCTGCTTCTTTTTGCAGCTCGCGCCCCATCAATAAATTAAAACGCTGATCAGTGCCGCCCATTTCGACATCGGCTTCCAATGCGACCGAGTCCCAGCCTTGCACTAAGGGGTATAAAAACTCATGAATGGCAATCGACTGATTGTTAGCAAAGCGCTTTTTAAAATCATCACGCTCTAACATCCGGGCGACCGTTTGTTGCGCTGCCAGACGGATTAAACCAGCGGCGCCCAGTTCGTTCATCCACTCGGAGTTAAAAGCGATCCGCGTTTTGGCCGGATCCAGAATTTTAAATACTTGCTCTTTGTACGTTTCAGCATTCGCCAGCACATCATCACGACTGAGCGGCTTACGAGTGACATTTTTTCCACTGGGATCGCCTATCATGCCAGTGAAATCGCCAATCAAGAAGATGACTTCATGGCCATATTGCTGGAAGGTACGCAGCTTGTTGATCAGCACCGTATGACCCAAATGCAAATCTGGTGCTGTCGGATCGAAGCCGGCTTTTATTTTCAGTGGCTTGCCTTCTTTCAACTTGGCAATCAACTCATCTTCCAGCAAAATCTCTTCGCAGCCGCGTTTCAGTTCAGCAAACGCCTGCTCCCAGTCGGCCATGTTCCTCTCCAAAGTTAACTAAATCAGTACACAAGTTGACTATGATAACTGATGTCGGCAGCAGTGAGAATCAGTAAAGAACTGGCATCGAGCAAAAAAAAGGGGTATGCTGGTATTTTAAGCAGTATTAGTGTCTTAACCTATGCGTGAACTGGTGTCCCGAATTCCGACCTCTCATCGATTGCTGATCATCAGCTTATCGGTCGTTCTTTTACTGGTTCTTTTCTTACCTTCTGAATCTGCTACCGCATCGAAGAGCAGCCAGGCAGATACTCTGGAAATTGGTAAGCGCTACAGCCTGGAGCTCACTCTACCCGATGTCCATGAAATCGAATGGCCAGAGCAATCTCAGGGTTCCATTGATATGGATGACCGCCTGAACTGGCAATCCATTGAAGTGAGTCGCGGTGATGCACTCTCCAACTTATTTCGTCGCGCCAATGTCAGCCAGCAAACCATGCTGCAGGTACTGGCCGTCGGTGATGCCACCAAAACCCTCACCCGGCTGTTTCCATCTGAAACGCTGGAGTTTGGTCTGGATGAAGCTGGCGAGTTGCAAGAGCTCCGTTATGCGATCAGTCGGTTAGATACCTTACGGGTCTATCGTCACCCTGAAGGCCACTTTCAGGCAGAGCAATTACGCCAACAAATGGAGGTGCGCACAGACTATGCCAGTGCCACCATCAACTCCAGTTTTTGGAATGCTGGTGTGTCGGCTGGTCTGACTGAAGCTCAAATTATGGACTTAGCGACCATTTTTGGCTGGGATATCGATTTTGGCCTGGATATCCGGGCCGGAGATAGCTTTACCGTCTTGTTCGAACAGAATTATGTTGATGGCGAGCTGATAGGCAACGGCGCGATTCTAGCCGCCCAATTTAGCAACCAGGGCCGTTTGATCCAAACCGTTCGTCATACCGATGGTCATTATTACAAAGCCGATGGCACCAGCATGCGTCAGGCGTTCTTACGAGCACCGGTGAACTTTATGCGGATCAGCTCTAACTTCAACCCACGCCGGCTGCATCCAATTACCGGCCGGGTCGCTCCACACAATGGCATCGATTACGTGGCTCCGGTGGGTACCCCCATTCTTTCTACCGGCGATGGTCGGGTGATTGCCTCCACTTACAATAACTTAAATGGCAACTACGTCTTTATTCAACACGGTCAGAACATTGTCACCAAGTATTTGCACTTGTCTCGTCGCCAGGTCAAAGTAGGTGATCGTGTGCGCCAAGGGCAGGTCATAGGTCGCTTAGGCGCCACCGGCCGGGTCACAGGTGCTCACTTGCACTACGAGTTTGTCGTCAATGGGGTGCATCGCAACCCACGTACCGTGCAGCTACCCAAAGCAGATTCGCTGGAAGGCAGCGATCGCGAGCAGTTTCTACAGCATGCCTCCAGCTTGCTGACACAGTTACAGGCTAAAGAGCGCGTACTGCTGGCAGCAAATTAATTCATGATATCGCAGTCGCTATACATCGGTATTATGTCGGGCACCAGTCTGGATGGTATTGATCTGGTTCTGGTGGATTTTTCCGAGACCACGCCACGTTTGCTACAGAGTGTATTGCACCCTTTCCCGCTTGAACTTAAAGCCGAGCTCAGCGCTCTGGCGCGGCCGGGCGCCAATGAAATTGAGCGCATGGGGCCGGCTGAGCAGCAGTTGGCGCTTTGCTATGCCGCTGGTGTGGCTGCATTGCTGCAGCAGGCAGCTCTGAAGCCTGAGGATATCCAGGCCATCGGCTGCCACGGACAAACCATTCGTCACCGCCCTGATGGCCGCTACCCTTTTAGTTATCAAATTGGCAATATGCACCTACTGGCTGCAGAAACCGGCATCCGGGTGATTGCCGATTTTCGTCGTAAAGATATGGCTTATGGCGGCCAAGGTGCCCCCTTAGTTCCGGCGTTTCATCAGGCGGTGTTTGCCAGGCCTGCGACCAATAGAGCGGTAGTGAATATCGGTGGCATTGCCAACATCAGTGTACTGACAGCAGATGGCATCGTCATCGGTTACGATACTGGCCCAGGCAATTGTCTGATGGATGACTGGGTGCAGTTGCACCGCCAGCAAGCCTATGATGCCGATGGTGGTATGGCTTCAGCCGGTCAACTGCAGCCTGAGTTGCTGCAAAAGATGCTACAGGATCCGTACTTTAGCCAAACGGCGCCTAAAAGTACCGGCCGTGAGTATTTTCACCTGGCCTGGCTGCAACAACAGTTAACCGGTGAGGAGTCTTCGGTAGATGTGCAGCGCACCTTATGCCGGCTCACTGCACAAAGCATTGCCGACTGCATCAGACCTTATCAGGTCAGCGACGTCTATATCTGCGGGGGCGGGGTTCACCATCCGGTATTGATGCAGGATCTGCAGCAACTGCTTTCCCCGGCACAGGTGGTCGCTACAGATGCAGCTGGCGTGGCAGCAGACTGGGTCGAAGCCATCGCCTTTGCCTGGCTAGCCTGGGCTTTTGATCAAAAGCTGCCAGGCAATGTTCCCGCCGTGACCGGAGCACGTCAACCTTGCGTGCTCGGTATTGAGTACCCGCCTTAACGCTTTAATTAGCCGACCAAAGCCAGCAAAATACCAGCCGCAACAGCCGAGCCAATGACACCAGCAACATTTGGCCCCATGGCATGCATCAACAGGAAGTTGTGTGGGTTGGCTTGCAAGCCCACTTTATTGACCACCCGCGCAGCCATCGGTACAGCCGATACACCAGCCGCCCCCACCAAGGGATTGATCGGCTGCTTCGACAGCTTGTTCATGATTTTCGCCATGATCACCCCGGAGCCGGTACCAATGGCAAAAGCCACCATACCCAGGATCAGAATACCCAGCGTTTGGGTGGTCAGGAAATGCTCGGCGCTTAAGCGCGAGCCAACCGCCAGACCAAGGAAAATGGTGACAATGTTAATCAGTTCGTTCTGCGCGGTTTTGCTTAACCGATCCACCACACCCGCTTCACGCATCAGATTACCAAGACACAACATACCGATCAGCGGGGCTGCAGTCGGTAAAAATAAGATGGTCAGCATCAATAAGATCAGCGGAAAAATGATTTTCTCTTTTTTACTCACGGTTCGCAGCTGAGTCATCTGAATTTCACGTTCTTTCTTGCTGGTCAGTGCTTTCATAATCGGCGGTTGGATCAACGGCACCAACGCCATATACGAATACGCAGCCACCGCAATAGCACCCAGCAGCTCAGGCGCCAGTTGCGATGCAAGGAAAATAGCTGTTGGGCCATCTGCACCACCAATGATGGCAATGGCTGCAGCCTCTTTAAAGGTAAAGCTCATGCCGGGGATCCAGTTCAGTGCGATGGCACCCAGTAAAGTAGCGAAAATACCAAACTGAGCAGCAGCCCCTAAAAACAGCATGCGCGGGTAAGCAATCAAAGCACCAAAGTCCGTCATGGCCCCGACGCCAAGAAAGATCAATAGTGGAAATAAACCAGTGCCTACACCCACTTCATAAAACATATGCAGTAAGCCGCCGACTTCACCCATGCCGGCCAGCGGGACATTAGTTAAAATAGCGCCGAACCCAATGGGCAGTAACAGCAAAGGCTCAAAGTTACGGGCAATCGCCAGATACAACAGCACGATACCGACCAACGTCATAATGGCCTGGCCCGGCGTGAAATTCATCACCCCGGTCGATTGGATCAAGGTAGTTAGAGCATCCATCAAGGCAATCCTTTAAGCGTATGTGATTAATACATCGCCGTTGGTCACGGCATCACCAGCGCTGACATGGATTTGTTGAATGGTGCCATCCACAGCGGCCCGGACTTCGGTTTCCATCTTCATGGCTTCCATAATAATAACGATGTCGCCTTTTTTAACCTGAGCTCCAGTCTTGGTGACAATTTTCCAGATATTGCCTGCCAATGGCGCTGTGAGCGTGCCACTGCGGGTGACTGAAGCACTGCCGGGAATATTTTCCTCGACCACTGGCTTGATGCTATTCAGCTCGCCACTGGCTGCGACCTCGACTTCGTAAACCTTGCCATCGACTCGTACACTGTAGGCAGCGGTGCCAGATGGCACTGAGCTGGCAACTGAAACAGCACCACCTTCTGCAGCAGCTTCAGGTACCGGCTCAAAGGCCGCTGGGTTATCGCGATTTTTCAGGAACTTCAGGCCAACCTGAGGAAAGAGTGCATAGGTCAACACATCATCGATTTGATCGGTAGCCAGTTTAATATCTTCTTTGGACGCTATCTCTTTCAGCTCTTTGGTTAACTTCTTCATCTCTGGCTGCAATAGATCAGCCGGTCGGCAGGTCACAGGCTCGGCACCGTCGAGCACCCGCTTCTGCAGCTCGCTATCCACCTCAGCCGGGGTGGCGCCATATTCACCTTTTAACACCCCCGCCGTTTCTTTGGTGATGCTCTTATATCGCTCGCCGGTCAGCACATTCAATACCGCCTGGGTGCCAACAATCTGCGACGTTGGTGTCACCAGTGGAATAAAACCCAGATCTTCTCGTACTTTAGGGATCTCTTTTAACACGGTATCCAGTTTATCCAGCGCATCTTGCTCTTTGAGCTGGCTTTCCATATTGGTCAGCATGCCACCTGGAACCTGTGCCAATAGGATCCGCGCATCAACCCCTTTTAAGGAACCTTCAAATTTAGCGTATTTTTTCCGAACTTCACGGAAGTAGGCTGCAATTTCAGCCAGTAATACCAAATCAAGTCCGGTATCGTGTTCGGTCCCTTCCGTGATAGCAACCATGGTTTCAGTGGCACTATGGCCATAGGTCATACTCATCGACGAAATAGCAGTATCCAGCATATCGATGCCCGCATCGATGGCTTTCTGATAGGTCGCGGTGCTCAGCCCGGTGGTGGCATGACATTGCATGGCCAGTGGGATCTTCACCGCTTCTTTAATGCGGGTAATCAGCTCTTCAGCCACATAGGGTTTTAGCAAACCAGCCATATCTTTAATGCAGATAGAATGGCAGCCCATATCTTCAAGTTGCACAGCCATGTCGACCCACATATCAATGGTGTGGACCGGGCTCACCGTATACGACATGGTGCCCTGTGCATGGGCATCGACTTTCACCGCAGCCTGGACTGCAGTCTGCAAATTACGAATATCGTTCATTGCATCAAAAATACGGAAGACATCAACGCCATTAGTCGCGGCCCGCTCAACAAAGGCTTCGACCACGTCGTCGGCATAATGCCGATAACCCAGCAGATTCTGACCACGCAACAGCATTTGCTGCTTGGTGTTGGGCATGGCTTTTTTCAGCGCCCGAATACGGTGCCAGGGATCTTCCCCCAGATAGCGTATGCAGGAGTCAAAGGTTGCCCCACCCCAGGATTCCATCGACCAATATCCCACCTTATCCAGTTTTTCGGCAATGGGTAGCATGTCATCCAACCGCATCCGGGTTGCTAACAGCGATTGGTGTGCATCACGCAGTACCAGCTCAGTCAGTAATAATGGCTTGCTCATAAAGGTCCTCTTTTATTGTTGTTGCTGGCGGTGCTGATGCACAGCTGCAGTAATGGCAGCAACGATCCGTGGTGAAACCACATCGGATTCAACCACTTCCACCGTAGACGATGACACTTTTCTCGTGGGGAAAAAGCGGCGAACACTCAAGGTCATTAGCTGAACAATCAGCACCAATAATGACAAAAAGATAAAGACCGTGACCATACCGATAGCCATCAGCTCAGCCGCATCGGTCAGCATGTCAGTAACCATGAGTGTTCCTCCTGTAGATGAGTGTTCCACACCGGATACTCACAAGCAACTCTGAGCGCTTGCAGCATCGGTGGAAAAAATCAGTCCATAAATTTGCAGACCATCATTATGCGGATAATCGCTCTGCTAAACAATTCAGCTGCCTTATAGCTGCTATAAGCAGTATGAATCCATAACCGTATAAACACTTTAA
This sequence comes from Alkalimonas sp., assembly GCA_022565655.1. Lineage (GTDB taxonomy): Bacteria > Pseudomonadota > Gammaproteobacteria > Enterobacterales > Alteromonadaceae > Alkalimonas. The sequence goes on along the minus strand of JAIUMG010000060.1, from coordinate 3,755 downwards.
CGTCTAGACATCCAAAATGATTCTAACGGGTTTTGCCGACCAAAGTAAATCGTTTGTACACTTTTTTATCACTCAAACTGCTCCAGCTGCTGCACAATGTTGGCAGCTAATTGCTGCCAGCCTTCTGCCAGCGCTTCAACCAGAGCAGGGTAGCCATCCTGCAGCAACGGCTGTTCTAACAGAAAGCGCTGCGTGACCACACGATCATTTTTTTTCAATTGATACTCCCCACTGAGCAGAGCATAACCTTCAGCCGTGCCGACAAAGCGATCAAGCTGGATAGACAACTGCACGCTCGCTTTGGCTCCTGTCGGCAGTAAAGCCCAGCCAGCCGATTGACTGGCAATGCTTTGTCGTAAATGACGTTGCAGCTGCGACGTTAAATCATCGGCCCATAGATGCTGTTTGGCCAGGCTTAATTCGGTCGGACTTTGCTGAAAAGCAATTCCTTGCTGATTTAAATAAGGGGCCAGCTGAAGTGACTGCAGCACCACCAGCTGCCGTTCCTTTACAACCCCATGCTTTATTGAGCCTGCGTCAACGTAGGGCAACTGATAATACTGAGTTTTGACTGGGGTGCTAGCACACGCCAGCAAAGCAGGCAGAACCAAGGCGAACAAAAGCAAAAGTTTCATGGACGTGCTCTCTTAGGCTCAGGATCAGGCTCAGGAGTTGCCTGAAATATCAGCGCATTGCTACGCTGGTTTAACGTACGAAGTAACGGCTGCAACTCTCTCTGTAATTGCTCAAAGCTTTGCAAATTCGTATTCAGACGCTGGTGAGTCTCCGAATCCGGCCCGTATGCTTGCAGCAGCTGTTGCAGCTCCTGTAAGCTTTGCTGTAATTGCTCAGGAGCATGCTGCCAGGCGGGTTGTTGCAAAATACCATCCAACCGACTGACCAGCTGCTCAACCTCCGCCATTACGGCGGTCGTCTGCGCCAGAGTTCGGGTGCCCTCGTTTAACAGTGGCTCTACAGGCAACTGATTAATTTTCTCCAGGGCCTGTAATACTTTCTGTTCGATGTTGCTTAATCCACCCCGGGCTGTTGGCAAGGTGGCATAGCCACCGTAACTGGTGATCTTGGCTTCGGCCGCTTCCATATCATCAACTCTATCCAGATCGATGTAGAGCCCCCCCGTCAGCAAGCTGCTGGTTTTAAGAATAGCCCGCAGACCTTGTTCAACACCTCGCTCTAGCTGCAATTTAAGGTCTTCCGTACTGATGTGTTCCTGCAATCGACCCGTTTCTACCCGGATCAACACGGGAACCCCCTGATCGATTGACGTCTCGAGTGGGCTGGTCATGGAGAAGAAAAAAGGCACACTAATCACCGTTCCGATACGAATTCCACGGTACTCCACTGGGGCCCCGGCTTTTAAGCCACGCACGGATTCTTCAAAAAACAGTAGGTACTCCAGATACTGGCTGTACATGCCCTCTTGGATGCTGCTTTTACTGGGAAACAAAACAAACTCGGTATTGGATTGCACAGGATCCCCCGCAGGCCACCCCTCCATCACATCAAAGCTGACACCACCACTAACCAGGGTCGCTATGGATGCCATATCCACCCTTACACCTTCAGCCGTTAAGTCAAAACTGACCCCACTGGCCAACCAGAAACGGACATTTTCGGTCACCAGCGAGTCATAGGGTGAACGAATAAACAGCTGATAGGCCATTCGACGCTCAGCGATATCAAAACTAGTCAGCTCGACCGTTCCTACCTCAAAACCACGATACAACACAGGATCACCAATAGTCAGTAACCCGGTATCTTCACTGTGTAAGCGGATCCGGATGCCTGCAGCATCTGCAGGGGCAATGGGTGGCGTCTCCAATAAATTATGATGCAGTAAATACCGCCCTGACTCACCAGGTAATAACTCGATATAGGCTCCGGAGAGCAGTGTATTCAAACCGGTGATCCCTGAACGACTGATCTGCGGCCTGACAACCCAAAACTGAGACTCACTCGTCAACAAGGGCTCAGTATCTGGCCGCATCCGCACCTTGATCTCGACTTGTTTTAAATCTGCAGTTAAATCCACCGACACCACTTGACCTACGTCAACGCTACGACTTTTGACCGACGTCTTACCAGCAATCACCCCTTCGGCATGCGGTGCGATCAAGGTGACCAGTGGCCCTTGGTTTTGAATGCTGTAATACAGCATCCAAATACCAATACCAACCGCCGCCAGCGGTACAATCCAAATTGGAGACCATTGCCGGATCGCTCGAACACTCGCTTGTCCTTTTGTTACTGAACTCACAACGTCTCCCTTGCTGTTGCTTGTTGGACACTCGTCTCAATGTCATCGTGCCGATCCCAAAGCAATCGCGGATCAAAACTTAATGCCGCTAGCATGGTCGTGATCACCACGCTGGCAAAAATCACCGCGGCCGGGCCGGGGTAAACACTCATCAATAAATCAAAACGCACCAAAGCCGCTAAGATTGCCACCACCAGTACATCCACCATAGACCAACGACCAATCCAGTCAACCCAGCGAAACACCCAGGTCGAAAATGCCTGCCGATAACTTTGAGGTTGCAAGGCTAAATAACAAAGCCAGTATAAAATAACGATCTTAAATATAGGGATCACCACACTGGCGATAGCGATAATAATGGCAACCGGATAGGCACCATCCAGCCACAACAGCTGAATACCGGTGATGATGGTGGATTCAGTCTGTTGCCCAACCGACACGGTCACCATTATTGGATACAAATTGGCCGGTATATAGAGTATGGCAGCCGTGGTCAGCAATGCTAAGGTTTTTTGGATACTGGCTGGTATTCGCACATCAACCCGGCTGCCACACCGACTACAATTCGGTTGTTGCAGTGGCACCAAGGCCGTGCAGCAATGGCATACTTTCAATCGCTGTGATATGCCGGGAAGCCCTGCTTTCGCTGTGAGTAATGGCTTTGGGCTTACCCCTATACGCGCCCACATTTCCCGCCGGTCAATGACTTGAAAGGTACGTAAATGCAACAGGCAGAATAAGCAAAATGCCCAGAAGCTCAAACCGAGTGAAATATCAGCGCTACTAACCAGTTTGACGAAGCTGACCAGCAGGCCAATCAGGAAAATATCCACCATGCTCCAGGGTTTCAGCATAAAGAGTACTCTGGCGATCCACATTCGACCAGGCAGTGGCATCAGCATCCCCAGTTTCAGGTAGATCACCGCCAGCATGCAAAATGCAGGGATGGCTTGAATAAACAACCACACTAAAATTGCCAATGCAGGATGATGCACTGCAAACAGAACCGCTGAGGTATCAAAAAAATTCATTTGGTGCTGGCTGCCAGCGGCAAACAAACCAATAAAGGGAAATAAGTTCGCCAATAGCAGCATAAATAAAGCACTGCTGGCAAAAAGGATTGGCCGTAAAATAGGTTGTGGATGGCGGCTATCCAGCTGATGGCCACACTGGCTGCAGTGTGCTTCTTCCCCAGATTGCAGTTCAGGCAATTGCTGCAGCAAGTCACAATACCGGCAAAGCACCAGTTCGGTACTCTGCTCGGGCGTCTGTAGCTCGCCTTCGGCATTAAGTTGGTAACCACTATTGCTCATGCACGCTGGACCATCTGATCGCTGTTACCGTGAGCATAGCTTATCAGATAGCAGAGAGGAAAGTGTGCAAATCAGTCGAACCTAACGGAGCTTCTCACCCTCCCGCTGATTTCGCCTTGAGCATAAACGACAAAACCCGCTTAGGCTTTCACCTTAGCGGGTTT